>NZ_JBEOOB010000016.1:0-88145 GCF_040308685.1 Pseudoalteromonas sp. 20-MNA-CIBAN-0454
TCGCTTTAGCATTTACTATGATGTGGCTACCAATGTGGGCTGATTGATATATGTACTACAAAGATCAACAGCCCCTAGTACAAAGTAATTATTTATAAATACCTCGCAGGTATTACCGAGTGAAAATAAAGCGATCGATATTTAAATTATTTCGCTTATCATGTAGATGATTTATAAGCTTACTTGACTATTTAGGTGCACATTTAACACTACGTGCCAGCATTATAGGAAATAATATGAAGTTATCACCTTCCGTTAGTATTTGTCATACTGACACCGGTTTAGAATTTATTAATATAAATAGCAGCCATTGCGATGCAAAAATATTTTTGCAAGGCGGGCAAATTACCGAGTTTACCCCAAAAGGTAAGCAGCCATTGTTATGGGTATCTCAAGAAGAAACATTCCAAGAAAATGCCAGTATTCGCGGCGGTATCCCAATTTGTTGGCCTTGGTTTGGAGCACACGATAACAGCGATTTTCCGGCGCATGGTTTTGCTCGAACGAGTTTGTGGCAGGCCGATGAAGTGCATGAAACCGAATACGAAGTTATTGTTAGCCTTAAATTACCCATGAAACTAGTTAATCTTGATTATTGGCCGCATCAATCAAGCTTACGAGTTGAGTTTGTACTAAACGAGCAGTTACAAGTGCGCTTAACAACCACAAATTTAAGCAATACACCGTTTAGCTTTTCGCAAGCGCTGCATACTTATTTTCCAACATCAGATATTAACAATACCAGCGTTGATGGTTTGCAAGGTGCGCAATATACTGAATTTGGCGAAGCTCCAGTAATGCAAAGTGATGTGGTTAGTTTTGCCCGCGAAACCGACATGGTTTATACCCAAGCAGCGCCAGTGCAAACCATTAATACTCCCGAGGGTATAATTAGTGTGGGCCGAGAAAATTCCAGCTCTTGCGTACTGTGGAATCCATGGATAGAAAAATCAAAGCGTTTATCTAACTTTGCTAATACTGAATATAACAACATGCTTTGCCTTGAAGCAGCCAACGTATTAAATGATGCCGTTACGCTCGCGCCAAAACAAAGCCATACCTTAATTACCATCATTAAATGGCTGAGTTGAGCCTTGTATTTATATAAGTAATAGTGAGTTTAAACAATAATATGGTGTTTAATAATCAACAAATAACCAACTTACCACAACATAGTAATATTGAGTTTAAGCCATTGGCGGCTAACGCTTTGCTGCATGTGCAACTTAATTGGCTGGCGTTTTATATTCCTTTAATAACCGGCTTAGTGGTGGCGTGTTACTTAAATGCTGCTTTTGCTAATCTAGCGCAAACGTATTTGTTGATTGGCATGCCAATAATTATCATATTATCAATGTTTTATAATGTAGTGAGTATAAAGCTGCAAGGGGTAGCAATGCGCACCCACGATATCGCGTTTAAAAAGGGAATTATTTGGCAGCAAATAGTTATTTTGCCGCTAGCGCGAGTACAGCATATTGAGGTGCACCGCGGACCAATTGAGCGCAAACTCGGCTTAGCGAGTTTAAAGCTATACAGCGCTGGTGGCATGAGCGCCGACCTGCAAATTAGCGGCTTAACTCACGACGATTGTAAAAATATGCGCCAGTTTGTACAAAACTACCGCAACGACGATAACATCGCACAAGCAACCCCTGCAGATGAGTAACGCTAGTAGCGCAAGTAGTTTACATTGGCAAGCTGTATCGCCTTGGGCGTTAGTGTATTTTGTTGTCCATTTTATGGTGCGAGTTATAAGAGATGGCATATTTAATTTGCTACCTATTACGATTGTGTTTGTAACTCAAGTTGAAAACAAACTATTTTGGGGACAAATTGCCGGAGCCGTCGCGCTTGTTGCTTTGCTTATTTACTCTTTTTTATATTATAAAAGCTTTCGTTTTTGTATTTCTGAAGAACACGAAATTTTACTCAAAAAAGGCGTATTTAAAAAAGAGCGTTTAACCCTTAAATTTGCTCGCGTACAAAACGTAAATATTGCTGAGCCGTTTTATTTTACCCCTATTAACTTAGTAAATTGTATTTTTGATGCCGCAGGTAGCGTAGCGCAAGAAGTGGTACTGCCGGGAATAACCAAAGAACACGCACAACAAATGCGTAAACAAATTTTTGCTTACAAAGCCCAGCAGCAAGATACTGTAACTGACAATGTAGATCACCAAGTAACAGCACAAAGCAGTCTATTTATTAGCAATAAAGAAATTGCTAAGTTTGGTTTAATATCAAATATGGCTATTTTAGCCTTTGCAGCTATTGCGCCATTTATAAATGTTGTTATCGATTTTTTAGAGCAAAAGCTGATTGCTAAAATGGAGGGCTTTTACCAGCAAGAGCTAGGTATAGTGGCCAATGCTGCCATGTTTGCGGTGATCACCTTAATTGTTTTGTTGGTTATTATTGCGGTGTTGTTATCGGTTGGCATGTCGTTGATTCGGTTTTATAACTACGAGCTGTATTTTAAAGGACAAAAGTTTAAACGCATTGCTGGCTTATTAGAGCGCCATCAGTTATCTATGAGCTTAGATAAGGTGCAATCAATTGTTATAAAACAAAACTTAGTTGCCCGACTATTAAAACGCTTTACCGTTGAATGCTTGCAAGCGAGCAGTGGTGGTATGGTAGCAGGCGTTGCTGCTAAAAATAATAAACAAACCTTGCTCTTACCGGTATTAAACGCGGCACAAGTAAACAGTGTTTGCCAATGGATTTATCCTTGGTTTAATAGCAAAAACCTCGCATTTACAGGCGCAGAGCGCGCACTACTATATAAAAACTTAGTTTTTTATGCGCTTTTACCGAGCATATTAGTATTTGTTTTTTGCTTAGTAGCTGAGTTTAATATGTGGCTTAGTTTAGGTGTATTTGTTGCATTTGCTGGTTTAGTTACCTTGTCGTATCAGCGTTATGGCTATTACTTACATGAAGATAATGGCCGGTATTATATGGTGGTGCGCAAAGGCTTGATTGGCGTACATTATCGGGTGTTTGAACTGTATAAAACACAAAGTGCCCGTAGTATAAGTACCTACTTAATGCGTCGCTCAGGGTTAAAAAGTGTGTATATACAACTCGCCTCAGGTTACGCTTTTATGCCCTATATAAAGCAGCAAGATGCTGACTTTATAATTGATTTTACACTTATGCAGGTTGAATCTGATCCCCGTAGCTGGATGTAGCTCTACTAAAAGCATGTGTAGTTTATAGTTGCACATGTTTTATTACACTTTATTACTGCCAACTAAAAGTAATTAGTAATAACCTAGGTGCAGTTAAGGGATCATCTAAGGGACTATAATGAAAAAAACACTTATCGCAGCGGCTTTATTACTTACCGCGCCGAGCTATGGCAACGACTGGCAAACCATTCATACCGAGCACTTTAATGTGCATTACAGTATTGAGCATACCGACTTTGCCAAATCGACTGCTGTAGAGCTCGAAATAGTACGTACCAAAGTGCTTGAGCAACAAAACCGCGCACTCGATAAAACTGTAGATGTAGTGGTGTTTGATCCCTTAAATGCAGCGAATGGTTTTGCGCTACCTACCTCAAATAACCCGATAATGGCACTTTTTACCACGCCGCCACAATCAGATACTGTTATATCAAATACCTCAGGTTGGCAGCAGTTATTGGTATTGCACGAGTACATTCACTTAGTGCATTTAGCACAGCCAACACGTAATAACTGGCAGCAAAAAATACGCAGTCTATGGGATCTATACGATCTAACTTACAGCAATACCCCTCGTTGGGTTGCCGAGGGTTATGCCACGTTAATTGAATCTAAAATGACCGGTCGTGGGCGCTTATTTGATAACTACTCAGAAGCAATATTAGTAGAGTTTGCCCAGCAAGGAGCGTTGCCCAGCTACTCACAGTTAAATAGTGCCGAAGGTGGCTTTATGGCCAGCTCCATGGCGTATTTAATTGGTAGCCGTTTTTTAAATTGGTTAGAGCAAAACTATTCAGAGCAAACGCTCGATAGCGTTTGGACACGCATGCAAGGCGTAAAAGTGCGTGATTTTGATCAAGCATTTAGCGGCGTGTTTGGGCAAAGTGCCGCTAAGCTGTACCGCCGTTTTGTAGCTGAATACACTTACAAAGCTATGGCCAAAGAGCAATTAGAACCTAAGCTTAATAGTGAGTTGTGGCTACAGCTTAGTTTATATGCAAGTAACCCTGCGCTTGCAAAAGATGGCAGTAAGCTGGCAATTGTAGAGCGTGATAAAAACGATAACACTAAGCTTATTGTGTACAGCACAGAGCAAAATACTAAAGCCGAAAATAGCTTTAATAAAGCACAAAAAAAGCTATTAGAAAATGATCCCCTAGATATTGCTGACACTGCACCTGGTGTATTTAAGCGTGAGCAAAAACAAGTGCTTAACCAAATTAACCGAGCAGGCATAGCTAACCCACAATGGATTAATAATACCACGCTTTACTTTAGTGCTTTTAGTACTGAGGAATCGGGGAGTTATAATCGTGTTTCTGATGTTTTTAGCTACAACACTGAAACCGGCAATATAGAGCAGCTTACCGAGCTTGCAGGTATTCGCCGTTTTAGCGTAACCAGCGATGGTGAAACCTTATATGCTGAGCAAGTAAGAGGTGGTTACTCAGAATTAGTGAAAGTAAATTTAACCACTAAAGTCGTCACTGAGTTATTTAGTAAAAGTTTAAAAACGGCGTATGACTACCCAATATTAAACCCTGATGAAACTAAATTAGCTTACTTATCAGCATCTTTAAACGAAAATTGGCAATTATATATACAAAATACGGATGGTGAGCACCGTCAATCAGTGGCTATGCCAAACGGGTATCAATATTTAAGCCAACCAAGTTTTAGCCAAAATGGAGAGTCGCTTTACTTTATTGCTGGCTTAAATAGCGCTACCGATATTTATAGTTATCATATTGCAAGCAAAACACTCACTAAACTAACTCAAGGGCAAGAAGCGGTTGCACATCCCGTTGAAATGGCTGATGGCTCATTACTTTATTTCTCGATTAGCGCAGATGGCCCCAATATAAAACAACTAGCGAAAACACACCAAGGGAATATGGTTAGTGATATTGCAACCACTAAACATGCGCCACTGCTTATGGTTAATCAACACACACTTCCAAAAGCTAACATTTACACTAACCAAGTAGGCACACAAAGTAGCTACAATGCACTTGAGCAACAAGCCACTTTTGCACTAGCCGCGCAGTATTATTCGGCTGCAACCAGTTTGTTGAATTTAGGGGTTAAAAGTAGCGATTTATTAAAACAGCTCGACTTACAGGCAGGGTATAGCGCCGACTTGCACAATGGTGCTTTGCATGGTGGTTTTGTGCAGGCAAAATACAGTGCATTACCAGTAAAATTCAAACTTAGCGTGTTTGATTATAATTTAAATACAGCACGCCAATATAAATCCTTAAATCAAACAAGCTTAAGCGCCGATATTACTGCGCGCGGTGGTTTTGCTGCAATAAGTTACCCTCTTAAATTTGGGCAGTTAAACTTAACGCCAGAGCTTGCTTATAATTACACTGACTACAAACAAAACCATAAAAGCTGGACGCGCTTAGGCGTTACTCAAAGTTGGCAATATGACCGCCAAGACTTTGTTATAGGCCAAAGTACTTATGCGAGCTGGTACGATGGCAGCAGCAAAAGTAATAATTGGCAAGGTTACGATTTAGCCGCCCAAATTTTTGGTAAAGCATTTGGTATTCCTCTTTATGCAAGCCTTGAGCAAAAGCAACGTGATGATGGCAGCCTTGCATTAGGTGGCTTTGGCTCAAACCTGATTAATCAGCAACAAAGTAGCGAATTTGTACTTTCATCTGAGCTGCCTTTTTACAGTGCAACTGCAAAGCGTTATCAAGGTTATGGTGCTGGGTTTAGCTTTAAAGAGGGGTTACCTTGGCTTTATTACAAGCAACACCAACTTGATAGCATGGTATATGCACAAAGTTACGGCTTAAAATATCAAGGTGATATTAGCTTTGGGATGGGGCCTGCAGGTATAAATGATTTAACGTTTAATTTGGGCTTATCGCGCGTAGAAGGCGATAGCTTTGCAGATGAGATGCGCGCGTGGTTAAGTTTTTATTATTCGCTTTAGCGTTTTTAAAAGCAAAGGTAAAAATAATTAATAACGGGGTTTGAGCGGCGATTTAAGTGCCGTAAAACCCACATTTACTTTGTCATACTTAACGACAGTAACTTAGCTTGATACACATTAAGCTTTTGTTTGTCGCGTTCAAGTTCGATGGCTTTTTCAAGTAGGCTTTGTGTTTGTTGAGTTTTACCTTGCTGAAAGCGTATTTTCGCCAGCTCTAAATACAGATCGGCTATATACGGTGCTTTTACTATTGCTTGCTCAACATGTTTGTTAGCGCTATAAATATTTCCTGTTTGCAACTCATTTTTAGCCAGTACTAATAACTCATAAGGATCTTTTTCTATATTTATTAGTTGTAAAGATAACTGCTGCGCAAGCTGAGTATCACCAAGCTTTTGAGCTAATAATTGATAGTTACTAATTAAATTTATGCTCGCATAATTGTTATTTAATGCTGCTTGATAAATATTTTTCGCGCTTTGTAAGTCGCCAGCATGGCGGTGTAATATGCCTGCTAAGTTAAATAGCTCAGGATCTTTAGGGGTGTAGTTATTAGCTTGCAAAATAAGAGAATATGCCATGTTTAATTGTTTGTTTGCTAATGCGCTAGCGGCTAAATTGCTATAAAACTTAGCGAGTAAGTCATTATGGTTAGCACTACCTGAGTAAATACTGTCTCGAGTTGGGAAGTAGTCGATTAACGTACCTGCGCGGGTTGTTATTGTGCTTATTGGATTTATGTTTTTAGCGGTACCTATTTCTTTAGGGGCATAAACCATAGTTCTAAAATGGTTAGCTACATACACTAAGTTACTTTCTTTTGCGTAAACAGGCTCGCTGGTCATTTCTTGAAAACTCGTATCTAAACCAAGAATGCGAGCATAGCTTTGGGTAAGCACCGCTAGGCTAATACAGTTTCCTTGCGCTCGATTAACTGTTTGTGTAGAAGTGAGTGTATCGCCGTGATATGTAAAGTTAGTTAGTTGGTTTTCAAGGTAATTATAAACAACTCTATCGGTACGAATCCCAGATAATAGCTGTTTTTTGGCATACGCTAAAAACTGCTCTGTCTCGACCTCAGACAGCTCAAAAATAGCTTGTTCAGATAAAGTGGGTTGCTGGCTAAATAAA
The DNA here is from genome assembly GCF_040308685.1 of Pseudoalteromonas sp. 20-MNA-CIBAN-0454. Taxonomy (NCBI): domain Bacteria; kingdom Pseudomonadati; phylum Pseudomonadota; class Gammaproteobacteria; order Alteromonadales; family Pseudoalteromonadaceae; genus Pseudoalteromonas; species Pseudoalteromonas sp. 20-MNA-CIBAN-0454. The sequence continues at coordinate 7,279 of NZ_JBEOOB010000016.1, forward strand.
GCATGATTAATTACTTGTGTAAGCGGTATAGTTTGCAGTATTTGCTTTTGATTGTTAGTACTGCTGCAGCCGGTTATTAATGAAAAAATAGTAATTATCACAAGCGTATAAAATTTCATAAACTCACTCCATTGATACAAAAGTAAGTAGCTTAAATAGAGTTAATTACTACTTTACCTAACATTATAATGAGTTTGTTTTTTAATCAAGGGTTTGCTGTGCGGCGTTTATTTAAACGGTTTTGTCGTGACTGCTTTTTGCGTGCACGTCGGGTAAGCCATAAATAAAAGCCAGTACCTGCAAGCCATACAGGGCTTAAGCCAATAACAGCCCACAGCACCTTACTTACAAGCCCTGCAAAGTAGCCAAAGTGGAGCTTTCTAAAGCTATCAATTACTTGCCAGCCAATTCCTACTTCGCGAATATCCCAGTTAGCCATGTGTTCGCCAGTTAGCTTACTGTAAGTAATTGTATTGGCGTATTCACTAGCCAGCGGATTGGTTGTGCTTACTTCACCAAATAAGGTAATGTTTTCGTCTGGCTCTAATGGCAAAACTAAAAAAGTACCGTTAAAAGTAGAGATTTGTTTTTTGCTGTCATCGAGTATTTGCTGCAACGAAATGTCGTGACTGTATAAGGGGTTGGTTAGTACATAATGCTCTTCTTGTGCGTGTTCTATCACTTCGTGATACCACACAGCCCAGTTAAAGTAGCCGCCAGTAATGGCTAAAATAATAATAATGGGTGAGCCTAACACGCCGGTCATTTTATGAATGTCGCTAAGCACTATTTGTAGTGTTGCACGCCAGCGTACGCTAAATAAGCGTCGCCAAAATTTGCGATAAATAATCAGGCCGCTAATACCCAATACGAGTAAAAACACCGCAAAAAAGAACCCTAATACAGTGCCCGTTTGCCCTGGTAAATTTTTAAAATCGTTAAGTAAAAAGGTGTAATGCAGCTCTAAAAACCAATCGGTGAAATAATGGCTGGTACCCACAGGCTCTGACAAAATATCACCTGTGTATTGGTTTAAATGTAACTTAGCCCATTGCTCTGTACCGCGCTTTATTAAGTAAACCCGATCAGCAGTATCATCGTTAAATATTTCCCAACTAGCTACTATATAATTAGGGTAAGTACGCTCTGTTTTAGCGATTAACTTATCAATAGGTAGTCGCTCAGGTAATGCTTTTACCACAAAGTGGCTATTTGGCATTAGCAGGCCATCTATTTCGCTTTTAAATACTAAAACACTCCCTGTAATGCTAATAACAATAAGGGGGATGATAGCAATAAGGGCAACCCAGCTATGAATTTTAAACAGTGTTTTTCGCATATATAAAGCAAGAAAAGATGACAAGTATTGCGCATGATAACAATTATCAATTGCAATTCAAGTTTTGCAGATGGTTATGCTAAAAACAGCAAAAGCGTGAACTTAAGCTAACGATTTTTGTATAGCTAAGTTGCCAGTTGCTAAAAAAATATTTTCAATTTAGTTGAGTAAAATCTAGTCGCCACTACAATGCCGCTATAATATAAAATCCTTTAAAAACATATGTTTATTATATGTTTCCATTTTAATTCCTATTAACACTTACGTAACGAGCGAGGTTGCTTTGGCACATTTTCTGCCTGTATTGTCTTCATTTATTTTAGTCTTTAGTTTTTTACCACTGCTAAATAAAATTCGTAAAAATCGCAGCGTGTCGGGTTTATCGCTGTTGATGATGACCTTTGGTGTTGCACAAAGTACGTACTTTATTGCCTTTAATCTGTATTTTGAGCGCTTTTATATGGCGCTGCCATTTATAGTAACAGGTATATTAAGTGGTTCTATTTTATACTATTTTGCGCGTTATAATGCTGAGCGAAAAGAGCGTGTTCAGTTACTGTGTATGTTGGCTTTTTCGCTTATTCCATTTACGTTATTAGCTAACCCAGTACTCGATACAGCTAAGGTACTAACGTGGTTAACCTTTGTTGGTTTGGTAATGAGCTCGGTGCGTGTAATGCCACAAACGTATAAAACTATTCGCAGTGGTGATATTAGTAATTTAAGTGCACGTTATTTTAGTTTGCAGTTTGTGGCGGGTATTTGTGGTTTATTTGCCGAGTTTGCTATGGCTACGCAAAGTATTGCGCATATTTTAACGTTTGTGATGATTTTACTCACCAACGCTGCGCAGCTTGGTTGCATTCAATATTATAAAATGCGCCCTAATACGGTATAACGTTTAAAATAGTAGTGATAATTTAATTTAACTGTGGCAGGTTTAAGCTATTCGTAATTATAAAGTTTAAACCATGCAATTAACTATTCATCAAATAGATGCGTTTACTAATGAATTATTTAAAGGTAATTATGCCGCAGTGATCCCCCTAGATACATGGTTAAGCGACGATTTAATGCTAAAAATTGGCGCAGAAAACAACGTGTCTGAAACCGCTTTTACTTGCCAGCAAAGCGATGGCAGCTTTGCTATTCGCTGGTTCTCACCTTTGATGGAAATTGACTTTTGTGGCCATGCCACACTGGCAGCTGCTTATGTGCTTTGTGAGCAGCATAATTTAGCGCAAGTGCGTTTTTATGCTGCTGCCGTGGGCGAGTTAGTCGTTAATAAAAATAGCGATGGTAGCTTTGCCATGACCTTTCCAAAACAAGCACCGGTTGTTGTATTAAATGCCCCTTCTGCACTGCTAAATGGTTTATCAAAAGCACCCACAAAAGTGCTAAAAAACCGCCAAGCTTATTTTGCTATTTACGATAATGAGCAAGATGTAACTCAGCTTAAAACCGATTCGCAGTTACTAAAAACATTATTTCCGCTCGATGTGGTTGCCAGTGCACCTGGAGATGAATACGACTTTGTGTCTCGCTACTTTTGGCCTGCAAGCGGTGGCGATGAAGATTATGTAACAGGCTCTATTCATACCGGCCTTGCCCCTTATTGGGCTCAGCAATTGGGTAAAACTACGTTAAGCGCTTATCAGGCTTCGAGCCGCGGCGGGCAGTTACTATGCGATGTTGGTGATACATATGTAACGATCACAGGGCATGCGGTAAGGTATTTAACCGGCACTATTTTTATTTAGCAAAGCGCTGCATACTTTCTAAATTGTGTATAAATAAACCATGCTATTACTCTTGCGCTGCGAATAAAACGCTTTTATTTAAAAATATAATTTTTGAAAGTTAGCACAGGCGACGCAGCCGCCACTACATACTTATTACTCCAAACCGCGCCTCTATTATTTATTCTTGTTTAAAGTTATTGATTTATAAACTTAAAAATTACAGCTTTAATTTCTCTATAGTATTACTTGTTATTCTTTTTATTAATTGAGAGTTATTTTAGAAATAGTTACTTACAAATGCGTCGTTAATATTTGGTTAAGCTCTGTTATTATGTTGTTAGTGAGTTTTTGAGGTAATTAAGTTATGCAAACAAGAATACTTAAATGGGTTTTTCCTTTTGTTGCACTTGCCATTGGCATAGTGAGCTTTATGGGAATTAACGCTATTGCAGAAGAATCAGCAGAAAAAAAACCAGTAGATACACGCCCTACCGTTAAAGTGGAAAGTGCTTTGGCAAATAATCATCAGGTTATTATTAATAGTTACGGTGAAGTAAAGCCGCTTGAAAATACCCAATTGTCGGCGCAGGTGTCGGGTGAGGTATTAAGTTGGCATCCTAACTTTATTGCCGGTGGTGTAGTTGGCCGTGGCGAAACCCTATTTACTATTGAAAAAGATAATTACCAAGCAGCCGTTTTAATGGCTGAAGCTGAGCTTGCACGCGCACAAGCAGGCTTAATTGAAGAACAAGCACAAGCGCAAGTAGCAGCAGACGAAGCAACACGCTTTCCTGGTAAGGCCCGTACAGATTTATTTTTACGTAAACCACAAGTTTTGAGTGCACAAGCGTCGGTTAAATCGGCGCAAGCTGCCTTAAAACGTGCGCAACGTGACTTAGAAAATTGCGAAATAACTGCGCCATACGATGCGCTCGTTATTAGTCGTAATATTGGTGTGGGTCAGTTTGTATCTATGGGTTCGCAAGTGGCCGAACTTAATAACATAGAAACCGCAGAGGTGATCATTCCTATTGCCGGCTTTGATAGTATTTTTTTACCAGAGCGTATTAAAGGTATTACTGCAACTGTGATTCAAAAAGGACTAAATAGCTTTACTCGTGAAGCAGTAATAGACCGCGATTTAGGTATTGTAGATAGTGCTACCCGCATGAGTAGTTTAGTGGTGCGAATTGACGACCCTTACGGTTTAAAAAGCAAACAACCAGCAATTAAATTTGGCAGCTACGTACAGGTAAGGTTTGCAGGCGCTATGCTCAGTAACATTTACCGTTTACCGCAAGCATTAGTGAATAATCAAACGGTATGGATAGTAAATGAGCAGCAGCAACTTGAGCCGCGCAAAGTAACGGTTATTAGAGAAGAAGGTGAGTTTTTTTATATTAACAGCGGTTTAAATGCAGACGATAAACTCGTTGTTACCTTGCCAGAGTATCCGCAAAAGGGCATGGAAGTAAAAGTGGCTGGTGCTAGTACTAACAGCGCAACTGAAAGCTCAGAGACAAGCAACTCTAATACTCAGCAGTTGTAAGGCAGCAAAATATGAATGAACCAATAGAGCAAAAACAAACGGGTATTATTGCCTACTTTGCAAAGAATTCGGTAGCTGCCAATTTAATGATGTTTTTTATCATTGTAATGGGGATTATTAGTTACTTTACTATTCAGCGCCAAATGTTTCCTAATGTAGAAATTAACTACATTAATATTGAAGCTAACTATCCAGGTGCATCGCCACAAGAAATAGAAGAAAGCATTCTCATAAAAATTGAGGAGTCGCTTAAGGATGTAACCGAAATTAAAAAAGGCGTGTATCGTGCGTTTCGTAATGGTGGCCGTGCGAGCTTAGAAATAAATACTGACGTTAAACTTACCGACGTGCTCGATAAAGTAAAACTTCGCGTAGATGGTATAGCCACGTTTCCTGGCGGTATGGAGCCGGTAACAATTAGCCAAGTAGAGTTTAGACAAGACGTAATAGGCATGACCTTAGTAGCCGACCTGCCACTGAGCGAGCTTAAGCCAATTGCAAACCAAATAGAGAGTGAGTTATTGCAGCTTTCTAATGTATCGCTAGTTGTTAACGATGTGCCACTTGATGAAATAGCCATTGAAATTGAACCCGATACGCTGCGCCAATATAACTTAACCTTAAGCGATGTAATGAATGCAGTACGCAGATATTCAGCTAACTTTTCGGCAGGGCAGCTAAAAACTGACTCGGGGGTTATTTCGGTACGCGTAGAAAATCAATTTTATAGCGGCGAAGAGTTTCGAAAAATACCGGTAAAAATTGGCGAGTACGGCGCAAAAGTATTATTGCAAGATATTGCCGTAATTAAAGACCAATTTACTGAAGGTGAGCGCTACTTTAAGTTTAATGGGCAAAATGCGGTGTACCTTTCGGTTAAAGCAACCCAAGAGCAAAACATGATCCCGGTTGCTGAGTCGGTTAAAGCATTTATAGAACAAAAAAATAATCAGCTGCCGCCCAGTATACGGTTAGAGCCATTAATGGATATGACTTACTATCTAAATGCTCGCCTTGATATGATGAAAGCTAACTTGTTTCAGGGCGCTATTTTAGTGGCAATTATGTTGTCGTTATTTTTGCGTTTTAAACTGGCGCTGTGGGTAATGCTAGGGCTGCCAGTGTGCTTTTTAGGTGCGATGATGATGATGCCGGTATTTGGTATTAGCATTAATATTATTTCGTTGTTTGCGTTTATTATGGTGCTGGGAATAGTGGTGGACGACGCCATAGTCATAGGAGAGAGCGCCTACACCGAAATAGAAAGAAGTGGTGGTGGTGTTGAAAGCGTAGTGCGCGGCGCTAATCGTGTTGCAACGCCTGCGACCTTTGGCGTATTAACCACAATTGCAGTGTTTGCACCATTTACCTTATCGAGCGGCCCAGAAAGCGCGTTTTTTTACGGTATAGCGGTAGTGGTAATGCTGTGCTTAGTATTTAGTTTGGTTGAATCAAAACTAATTTTACCGGCGCATATTGCTCATACGCACTTTGCACCTATTAAAAAAGGCAGTTGGCGCGATCGCTTTAATACCCGTTTTTTTGGCTTTGTAAATGGCCCGTATAAACGTTTTATAGTGCGCTGCGTAGAATGGCGCTGGACGGTGATGTTTGCATTTATAGCAATGCTTATTCTTAGCGTTGGGTTAATTACCTCAAACAAAGTACGTACTGTACCCACCCCTAAAGTACCGCACGACTTTCCACAAATACGCGTAGAAATGAATGACAATGTTTCAGACATACAAACCATTGCAGCTATTCGCGACATTGAAGCTATGGTGCTGCAAGTTGATGAAGCAACCGAGCGTGAATTTGGTAAAAAAATGATCCGCGATATCTTGGTATTTAACCAAGGTAGAACAGAGTCACAGTTATTAGCGCCATTAGTTGATGAAGACTTGCGTCCGTATAACGCCTTTGAGTTATCGCGTCGTTGGCGTGAGGCTATGCCAACCATAGCTGGCGTTAAGTCGTTAACTATTCAAGATGATGCTGGCGGCGGCGGTGCCAACGGTAATGGTGAGTTTGGCTATTTATTGTATGGCTCAGACATAGACACGCTAAATAATGCAGGGCGTCGTTTTATTCAATTACTGCAGCAACAAAAAGGTTTGTTTGATATTAGCTCGACCATTGATCCTGCTAGTAAAGAAGTGCAAATGAGCTTAAAACCGGTTGCTTACGACTTAGGTTTAGATCTTTCGAGTGTTGCCACCCAAGTCGGTGCTAGCTTTTATGGTGGTGAAGCGCAGCGCGTGATCAGAAACGGCGAAGAAGTACGTGTAATGGTTCGTTACCCTAAGCTTACTCGCGAAGCATTTTCATCACTTAAACATGCAGTGATCACCACACCACAAGGGCGTGAGGTATTACTCGGTGATGTAGTTGAGCTAACCGAAACACCAGGCATTAGTTATATTCGCCGTGAAGGAGGCTATCGTACAGTTTATGTATATGGCAGTATCGACGAAGAACAAATAGAGCCAGGTGAAGTAGTTAAACAAGTTAAAGAGAACTTATTACCGCAGCTTAAAGATGAGTTCCCTACAGTTAAATCTGAGCTTGGTGGCGCAATAGAGGAACAACAAGCGCAAGCAAGTGAGCAAATGATGTTTTTTATTGGTGGCATGATCCTCGTTTATATTTTACTGGCTGTGCCATTAAAAAGTTACTCGCAACCGCTTATTGTTATGTCGGTTATTCCGTTTAGCTTAACGGGGGCTATTTGGGGGCATTATTGGTTTGGTTTAGATATTAGTTTAATGTCGGGCTTTGGTTTAATAGCCGCCGCAGGGGTAGTAATAAACGACTCCCTAGTTATGACCGATTATGTAAACCAAGTGCGCCGTAACGGCGTAAGTATTAAAGATGCCGTTATTGAGGCAGGCTGTGCGCGTTTTAGAGCTATATTACTCACCTCAATTACTACCTTTGCAGGGGTATTACCTATTATGTTTGAAACCAGCCTACAAGCTAAATTTGTTACCCCAATGGCAGTAGCGCTGGGCTTTGCTGTTATGTTTGCTACTTTAATAACACTGATTTTAGTACCGTGTTTATATATTATTTTAACGGATATAGGCGCGTTATTTAAACGCCCGTTTAGTAAAAAAACCACTAAAGCTACAATTTAAAATAGCATTGTTAGTAAGCAGCAAAGTAAAAAGCCAACCGAATTAGGTTGGCTTTTTTGTTTTATATAGAGCTTAAGTATTAGATTTAAATTCTGGTTACATTCTTTTGTTTGATTGTTGCAAGCTTGCGAATTATAATCTTCATCTTATTAATAAACTGAGCTAATATTTAGTTTACATTTGTTTGTTTATTGCTCTAAATGTCTTGGCTGTGTATTTGTGTATTACCAATGCAAGGTTTGGATTTTAAGGTGTTGCTGTGTTTATGCATACGTCATTGGTCTGTGGAAAATGGACACCAATAGGTTGCTTAAATCAGGATGTCCAATTATCTATTGGCGATTCTGTAGTAGTAACCTTTTATGACATGCAAGGAGAGCTAGTCGATTTATCATTTAGTTATGAAGTGACGGTATCTGAGCAGGGAGGGCCTAATGCGTGGCCGCGCCTAATAGCAGAATATATTAATGTGCATGTTCCCTTAGTTAGCGCAGGGCGCATGACCGATACAGGGCTAGTAGTTGCTTATCGTTATAATCAAATATTTGCACTAGAATCAAGCGGTATTTGTAAAGCGGATGTTAGTTTTAATTGTTTGGCTAAACGCAATGTGTCGGTAATAGAAAATAGCGCAGAATACGATAGCGTTTATCCCGCTGGTGGCGATAACTATAATGCGGGCATAAAAGTATTGCAGCCCAAAACAGGGCATATTTATCAGTGTAAAGCATGGCCATTTAGTGAATATTGCCGTGTTAATGGTGAGCAAAGTGCCATGTTTGAACCCGGTGTGGGTAAAAGCTGGGCTATGGCTTGGCAGCAAGTAAAATAAATAGCTTGTATACAGTTTTGAATTGGAATTATTTCTCAAGGTGTTTTTCTTAAGATATTCTTCTTGAGGTACTCTCTTCCCAAGGTGCTCTCTTCCCAAGGTATAAAGACAACAATAAAAATTGCAGAAATTTTAGTAATTGTACTTATACCGTTTAGTCCGCTCAGCAATGAGTGGGCTTTTTTATTTTTATGGTAAACTGGCAAATATTGTTATTTTTTAATCGGTTTATTTGTGTCTACTTCTGATTTTTCTTTGGCCTTGCTGCCAAGCTTCCCTATTGCTGAAAAGCAAGCCTATACCCTTAACACACACGATAAAACACGTATCGATAATTACTATTGGATGCGTGATGACGAACGTCAAAATAAAGATGTATTAGCGCATTTACATGCTGAAAACAGCTATTGTGAAGCGCAATTAGCGCCAATGCAGCCATTGCAAAACACTCTTTTTGAAGAGCTAAAGGGCCGTATTGTAAAAGACGACAATACAGTACCGGTTAAAGATGGCAAATACTGGTATCACTCTGAAGTGCGTGGCGATGACGAATATTCTCGTCATTATCGCAGTAGTGATATGAGTACTAGCGATAAGCAAATTTTATTAGATGTAAATAAGCTAGCGGCCGGATTTGAATTTTTTGAGCTAGGCGAAGTAGCACTGAGCCCGTGTGAGCAATTAATGGCGTACTCAGAAGATACTGAAGGGCGTCGTATTTATACCGTGCACTTTAAAAATATAACCACTGACGAAATGCTCACCGATAAGTTAGAAAACACCGAAGGCCAAGTGGTTTGGGCTAACGACAATAAAACGGTTTTTTACGTTAAAAAAGATCTAAAAACATTATTAGGTTACCAAGTATTTAGGCACGTGCTGGGTACAGAGCAAAGCCAAGATGTAATGGTGTACGAAGAGCAAGACAGCAGCTTTTTTATGGGGCTGGGCAAAAGTCGCGACGAAAGCCTTATTATTATTGATTTAGCCAGCACCGAAACTAACGACACTTGGGTACTTGATGCTGACCAGCCAAACGGCGAGTTCAACGCATTAATGCCACGCGAAGAAGGCCATGAATTTGACGTTGATAAGCTTGGCGATACTTTTTACATAGTGACGAATTGGCAAGCAAAAAACTTTCGCTTAATGACCGCAACCAGTCAAACTATTGCCGACAAAACCCAGTGGCAGCAGCACACAGCTCATCGCGATGATGTACTGCTTGAAGGTGTTGAATTATTTAACGACTTTTTAGTATTAAGTGAGCGCGAGCAAGGGCAAGCCCGTTTTGTGGTTGTTAATAAACAAGGTGAACGCATGACATTAGCGTTTGAAGATCCTTGCTACTACGCCGCCATAGCAATGAATCCAGAGCCAGAATCACGCAGTGCCCGTATTTACTACTCAAGCTTAACTACGCCTGGCTCGCTATACGATGTTGATTTAACTACAGGCGAAAAAACCTTACTAAAACAACAGCAAATATTAGGAGACTTTAACGCCGATAATTATCAGTCAGAACGCCTAATGATAACTGCACGCGATGGCGTAAAAGTACCTGTATCTGTTGTTTACCGTAAAGAGAGCTTTAAAAAGGACGGTACTAATCCGTTGTTTCAATATGGCTATGGTGCTTATGGCTATACTATTGATCCTAGTTTTTCGAGTACATCATTAAGCTTACTCGATCGCGGCTTTGTGTACGTTATTGCGCATGTGCGCGGCTCAGAAATGTTAGGCAGGCAGTGGTACGAGCAAGGTAAAAAACAACATAAACAAAACAGTTTTAACGACTTTATAGACGTTACTAAAGCGCTGGTTGAGCAAGGTTACGGCGATAAAAATAAAGTATTTGCATCGGGTGGCAGTGCGGGTGGTTTATTAATGGGAGCCGTGGTAAACCAAGCACCTGAGCTTTATTGTGGCGTTGGTTGTCATGTGCCATTTTTAGATGTGTTAACCACTATGTTAGATGAAAGTATTCCGCTAACCACCAACGAATACGACGAGTGGGGTAACCCTAACGATGCGCAATTTTATGATGTAATTGCAGCCTATTCGCCGTACGATAATATTTGCGCGCAAGAGTATCCGCATATGCTAATAACCACTGGGCTGCACGACTCACAGGTACAATATTGGGAGCCGATGAAGTGGGTAGCTAAAATGCGCGAGCTAAAAACCGATAATAATATTTTAGTATTTAAAACCGATATGGATGCCGGACACGGTGGCGCATCTGGGCGTTTTAAAAGCTTAGAAGAAAGAGCGCTCGAAATGGCCTTTTTTATCGCCTTACTAAATAATTAGGCAACAATTAAAAAGTGCACAAATAAAAACATCGCCACTGTAAAGTAGGCGATGTTTTTATTTTATAGCTGCTTAAATACAGCGGTTAATGCATTTAACTTTTATTAATCTAAGTAAGCTTTTAACATCCAAACAAGTTTTTCTTGCTCTGAAATATAATCACTCATTAGCGCGGCTGTACCTTCGTCGTTTGCATCGGCTGCTTGGCTTAAAATTTCGCGCTGCATTTTAATCAACACACTGTAACCTGCAAGTAAGTTCTCTACTGCAGCTACACCGTCGCTAATACCTTTAGCTTCTTTAATTTTACTTACTTCTAGGTAATCTGAAAACGCATGCAGTGGCGCACCATCTAGCGTTAAAATACGCTCAGCAACTTCATCTACTTTTAAAAGCAATAAGTTATAAATTTCTTCAAACTTAATGTGTAGTTCAAAAAAGTTACGGCCTTTAATATTCCAATGAAACCCACGTGCGTTCATGTACTGAATTTGATAGCTGCTCAGTAGCGAGTTTAATGACTTAATAATGTCTTCACTTTTTGCACTGTTTAAACCAATAGCATTTACCTGTGACATAGCTTGTTCCTTAAATAACGGTTAATAACGTTAACTGCTAATGAGTATTGCCTATCATCAGCCGTTAGTAAAATAATTTAAATAGATGGGATTAATAGCTTAAATAAATCGTGTACTTACATTACTTATAAAAATAATAAATAGATCATTAATAGTAATGGGTCGGATTAATTAAAATACCACCCCTGAAGGGAAAATATATCTTCAACACTACAAATCATGATCCAAAACAAGCTTTAAACAAGTTAAGTGCGCCGCTGTCGCATTAATTGATTTAGGTCAAAAATCATTCGACTTGATAACGCATAATAAGGAGGTAGCAATCATTAGGAGAAATAAAGTGAGCACAAAAACAGCTAAACAACATAAAGCTGAATTGATCGTAACGGGTATCGCCGTGGTAGTGTTTTTAATTGGCGTAATAGCGCATTTAGCCAGTGCCAGCTTTGCTAACTTTGATACTTTTGGTTATATAGCCGCACCTATACCACTAGTATTAGGTATTATATTTTTAATTAGTTATAAAATTGCAGCAGCGGCAGAAGATTAATCGTCTTCGTTTAAGCGCTCTAAAATATAATCGAGTACTTGGCGAGAGTAAATCATACTGGTATGGCTTAAATGAAACACTTTATGTTCGGCCATACCTTTGAGCTTGGTTTCATCAAGTAATACAGTGCCATCAGAGCAACTGCCTTTAACAATAAGCGGCATAAGCCCTATGGGTAAATCACCAGCAATACTGTAAAGTTTGGCTTTAAAAGGCCAATTACCGTTTTTAGAAAGTAAAAACTCTACGCTATTTTTTAAAAAAGATTCAAACCCTTTTTGCTGCATTTTTTGCGCAATATGGCTGCCTTTATGTGGGGTGCCTAAAGTAATTACTTTTTCAACATGTTGGCTTGCAGGCGAGTTCGCCTCAAGATACGCACGAGCAACAAGCCCGCCCATAGAATGGCAAACAAAAGCCGAAGGCTGATCGCCTATAAACTCATCTATTTGCGCAAAAATAGTATCGCGATTAGGAGTGAGCGTATTGTAAGTTAGGTTTAACACTTTTACGCCAGAACTTTTTAAGCGAGAGCACAACGGGCGCATCACAAAGCCAGACATATATAAGCCGTGTAAAACAATAACCTGCTTAACCTTCATACGCCCCTCACCTTGGTGTTATCACATTAACTGCTGTGGTTTTATTTCAATATTGGTCGTGTCGGTATTAACCCACATCTCGCCATCTTGAATAGTAATAGCAAGCTTTATATTACGATCAACCAAATTGGCCAAAGCTTGGGTAACACCATAATCCAAACTAAATATACTAAGATTTTTAAAATCACGTAATTTAGGCTGCTGTTTTTGCCACCAAATAGCCTGGTTGTTTTCGCCATAAGTGTAAAGCACCACTTTTTTAGCTTTATTACAGGCTTTTTTAAGGCGCTTTTCGTCAGGTAAACCCAGCTCTATCCACAGCTCTATTTCTTCACTGTAGTTTTTATGCCACAGCTCGGGCTCATCGTCAGAACTTAATCCTTTGGTAAATTCTAAACCATCACAGCTATTGAGTGCAAAAGCGAGTAAGCGGATCATCAAACGTTGTTCGGTTTCTGAAGGATGCTGGGCCAAGGTTAAATTAAAATCTTGGTAAACGTGACGGTCCATATCGCTAAGCGACAACTGCACTTTCATAATGGTGGATTTAAGAGCCATAACTACTTATTTGAAAAAATTTGCGCCAGTATAGCGCAATTAAATGAATTGCCTGTGAAAATAGCAAGAAATTTAATGCACAGCTAATGAGCAAATATTCAACCGAAAAATCACATGTGCTTAATTAAAAGAAGAATCAAAAAAACAATCATTAGGTCGTTCAACAATTTATGAGTTTATGATTAAAGGCACATTTCCAAAGCAAATATCGCTAGGAGCTAAATCTGTAGCTTGGCTTGAGTCAGAAGTAGATGATTGGATAATGGACAGAATTGGTGAAAGGGAAGCGTAAGGATAGTAAAACTATTTATAAAGTGAAGCAGCAGATTGATAATATAGAATTTGTGGTAGTATTATTTGGATGATAAGTAAGTGAGATAAAGCCAATACGAGCTTTATCTCACTTACTAGAATATGCGGCTTAATATTAAATAACGTACTTTACGGGAATAAAGAAATGACAAGTAACCAACAACGTGCTGAGCTTCAACGACAAATATGGGCTATTGCTAACGATGTGCGAGGTTCAGTAGATGGTTGGGATTTCAAGCAGTACGTTTTGGGTACTTTATTCTATCGTTTTATCAGTGAAAACTTTGAAGTTTACATCACAGGCGGTGATGAAAGCGTGAATTATGCTGCCATGGTCGATGATGATGAAAACATTCTCGCTGCAAAAGATGATGCAGTCCGTTCGAAAGGATATTTTATCCTTCCAAGCCAGTTGTTTAGCAATGTGGTGGCCAATGCACACAAAAACGAAAATTTAAATACTGATTTGGCAGCTATTTTTGCTGCAATTGAAAACTCAGCTAATGGCTATGATTCAGAAAAAGACATCAAAGGCTTGTTTGCGGATTTTGATACCACCAGTAACCGCTTGGGTAATACGGTAGAGGCAAAAAACAAACGCTTGGCAGCTGTGTTAAAAGGTGTGGCAGGTTTAACTTTTGGTAACTTCGAAGACAACCAAATTGATTTATTCGGTGATGCTTACGAGTTCCTTATCTCCAACTACGCGGCAAATGCCGGTAAATCCGGTGGCGAATTTTTCACCCCTCAGCACGTTTCGAAATTGATCGCGCAGCTGGCCATGCACGGCCAAACCAGTGTGAATAAAATCTATGACCCTGCGGCGGGTTCGGGCTCGTTGCTGTTACAAGCTAAGAAGCACTTCGATGCGCATATCATTGAAGATGGCTTTTTTGGTCAAGAGCTAAACCACACCACCTACAACTTGGCGCGTATGAATATGTTTTTGCACAACATTAACTACGACAAGTTTAATATTCAGTTGGGTGACACTTTAACCGAACCGCACTTTTTAGACGACAAACCGTTTGATGCGATTGTCTCTAACCCGCCTTATTCAGTGAAATGGATTGGTAGCGACGACCCAACCCTAATCAACGACGACCGCTTTGCGCCCGCTGGCGTATTAGCGCCTAAATCAAAAGCCGACTTTGCTTTTGTACTCCATGCCCTCAGTTACCTATCAAGCAAAGGCCGTGCAGCGATTGTTTGCTTCCCTGGTATTTTTTACCGTGGTGGCGCAGAACAAAAAATTCGCCAGTACCTTATTGATAACAACTATGTGGAAACCGTGATTTCATTGGCACCTAACCTGTTCTTCGGCACCACCATTGCCGTGAATATCTTAGTGCTGTCTAAACACAAAACCGACACTACCACCCAGTTTATTGATGCCAGCGGCGAGGCTTACTTTAAAAAGGAAACCAATACCAACGTAATCACCAATCAGCACATTGAAGACATAATGAAAGTGTTTGCCAGCAAAGAGGATGTGGATCACTTTGCCAAATCCGTTGATTTAGATGTCATTGCAGCCAATAGCTACAACCTATCAGTGAGTAGCTATGTAGAAGTCAAAGATAATCGCGTAGTCACAAACATTACTGAACTCAATCGCGATCTAAAAACCACTGTTGCTAAAATTGATGCGCTTCGCAGTGAGATTGATGTCATTGTGGGCGAAATCGAGGGCGAAGCATGAGCCATCTGAATTTTATGGATAAGTTACTTGATGGCTATGAGGTTGAGTGGAAACCATTGGGTGAGGTAGGTGAGTTTATTAGAGGAAATGGATTGCAAAAAAAAGACTTTACTGACACTGGCTTTCCAGCAATCCATTATGGCCAAATTTATACACGGTACGGACTAGAAGCACAGAGTACTTTCGTTTATGTAACTCATGAATTAGCGAAAAAACTAAAAAAAGCCAAAAAGAATGATCTTTTGTTAGCAACAACATCAGAGAATGATGAAGATGTAGTTAAGCCGCTTGCGTGGTTAGGTGACGATGTTGCAATTTCAGGTGACATGATGCTTTACAGGCATAGTAATAACGTTAAATACTTAGCTCATTTTTTCACATCTGATTCATTTCAAGAGCAAAAACGGAAATTTATAACTGGCGCAAAAGTTCGAAGAGTGTCAAAGGACAACCTAGCAAAAATACTCATCCCCATCCCATGCCCAGATGACCTAGAAAAATCGCTGGCAATACAAGCTGAAATAGTGCGTATTCTGGACGCATTTACCGCCATGACCGCCGAGCTGACCGCCGAGCTTAACCTACGGAAAAAACAATACAACTACTACCGCGACCAGTTGTTGAGTTTTGAAGGTGGTGAAGTTGAGTGGAAGACGTTAGGTGAAGTTGCCGAGTATTCAAAGGCTCGTATTAGTCACATAGAACTAGATGACAATAATTATGTTGGTGTTGAAAGCTTGCTTCAGAATCGAGCTGGTAAAATAGACTCCACTCGTACTCCAGATAGTGGAAATCTTACACAATACAATCCAGGTGACATCTTAATAGGGAATATACGCCCTTATTTGAAGAAAATTTGGCATGCAGATCGAGTTGGCGGCACGAATGGTGATGTTCTTGTTGTTCATCCTACTGATAAAACTATAAATCCACGATATTTGTATCAAGTGTTGGCTGATGATAAGTTTTTTGAATACAACATGCAGCATGCGAAAGGTGCAAAAATGCCACGAGGAAATAAGCTAAAAATTATGGAGTATTTGGTTCCAGTACCATTTGCTAGCAATAAAGAGAAATCGCTTTCTGAGCAAGAACGCATCGTTACTATTCTCGATAAATTCGACGCACTAACTAGCTCTATTACCGAAGGTCTCCCACGCGAAATCGAGTTACGCCAAAAGCAATACGAATATTATCGTGACCTGTTGTTGAGCTTCCCTGAACCTATGGAGGAACCAGCGTAAATGAGCGGTCAAATGTACAACCTGATCATGGCAAGCGTGCCTAGCTTTTACTCAGGCGATCAAGGGGAATTCACGATTCCGAAAGACAGGTTTCTTGAATACACGGAAGCCGCTATCAAAGGGCAATTTCAATCATTAGATCAGGATGCAATAAATAAGCTCAAGAATCTGCCAACCATGTTTGCGGTCGAGAATGAAGCTGTTGATGCAAGAATTGGGGAAATTACCGATATTAAAGTTAATTCTAATAATTTACGCATTAAGTATAGATTTGGCAAAGACTACTACCCTTTAACCAGAGGGCTTCTAAAGGAGAAACAACAAAAATTAGATATCGATGATTTTGAGTTTCACCGGGGGCATTGGGCCGTTAAGAAATGTGATATTTCTGAATTTTATGGGGAGTATTTAAAATCACTTGCAGGGATTGCTCATAAATTAAAGAATACTGATAAAAAAGTGCAGTTAATCTATGCCTTTAATGGCACAGGTAAGACGCGTTTATCCCGTGAATTTAAAGAGATTATCGCGCCAAAGGAAGATGGGCTTGATGATCTTGATGGTGCAGAGCAAGCGCCACTGTCGCGCCACAAGATTTTGTATTACAACGCGTTTACGGAAGACTTGTTTTACTGGGATAACGACTTAGATGCTGATTCAGAGCCGAAGTTAAAAATCCAACCCAATACGTTTACCGATTGGATCATAAGAGATCGTGGACAAGATCAAAACATTATTACCAACTTTCAGCGCTATACCAATAATAAGTTAACGCCTCAGTTTATTGAGCAAACAAAACAAATATCTGAGAATGGTCGAAGAGTTAATATTAGTACCTTTCCGGAAGTTAAATTTACCTATGAGCGTGGAACAGAACATACCCCGCCGATTAAAATATCCAAAGGTGAAGAAAGTAACTTCGTGTGGAGTGTTTTTTTTACGCTACTTGAAGAAGTTATGGAGATCTTAAAAGAGCCTGATATAGATAAACGTGAAGATGACTATTTTAATGAACTTGAGTATGTTTTTATCGATGATCCGGTAAGCTCTTTAGATGATAACCACTTAATTGAATTAGCCGTTAATTTGGCAAGCCTTATAAAATCAAGTGAGTGTAATATTAAGTTCGTAATTACCACTCATAACCCGCTTTTTTATAATGTGCTATCTAATGAGTTTAATAATAAATGGTGTAAAAATCCTGAAGCTCAGCCGCGTGTTTGGAACTATAAGCCAAACCAATGCCAGAAATATCGTTTAAATAAAAATATCGAAGAGAAGTTTGATTTAATTGAACTTGGTGTGAAAACGCCGTTTTCATATCATTTGCACTTATTGTCGGAGATAAGAAAAGCCATTAATGATAATCAAGTTAAAAAGTATCACTTTAATTTTATAAGAAATATTTTAGAGAAAACCGCTACGTTTTTAGGGCACGATAAATGGGAAAGCCTTCTTCCCAAAGTCGCTGATAATTCTTTCGACTCATATGCCAATCGAATTCTACAGTTATCTAGCCATTCTGCACATGCAGGTGAAGAGACTGGAGAGGTTGAGGAAAATGATAAAGTAAAACTAGAAGAACTTGTTAATTTTTTAAGCAGTGAATATGGCTTTTTGAAACTGGAGGCTGAAGGTGACCAATAAGAATTTGACCATACAAGACCAAACCTCTGAATTTTTACTCTACACAGCACCTAGTGGCGAAGTTAAAGTGGAAGTGCTACTTAGTGGTGAAACCATTTGGTTGACGCAAGAACGTATTGCAGAGCTGTTTGGCGTGCAGCGACCGGCGATTACCAAACATTTAAAAAATATTTTTGAAAGCGGTGAATTACAAGAGCAACTGGTATGTTCCATTTTGGAACATACCACTGCACATGGCGCGATAGCTGACAAGACCCAAACCAAAGCGGTGAAATACTACAACCTAGATGCCGTTATTTCCGTTGGCTATCGGGTTAACTCAACTCAAGCTACACAGTTTAGGATTTGGGCAACACAGCTGATTAAAGACTACATCATCAAAGGCTTTGCCATGGATGATGAACGCCTTAAAAATGGCCGTTTTTTTGGTAAAGATTATTTTAAAGAGTTGCTGGAACGAGTGCGCTCTATTCGCACCAGTGAGCGACGTATTTATCAGCAAATCACCGATATTTTTGCTGAATGCAGTATTGATTACGATCCTAAATCAGAAACTACGCGTTTGTTTTACGCCCACGTGCAAGACAAGTTTCACTTTGCTATTACCGGCCATACTGCGGCTGAAATTATTGCACTTAAAGCCGATGCCAGTCAGCCATTAATGGGTATGACAACTTATAAAAATGCACCTGAGGGGCGGATACTTAAATCAGATACGACCATCGCGAAAAACTATCTGGCAGAAGATGAAATTAAAAAGCTCGAACGCGCTGTGTCAGCATTTTTTGATTACATAGAAGGTATTATTGAACGCCGTAATACTTTTACCATGGAAGCCTTCGCTGAAAGTGTGAATAAGTTTTTGGCATTTAACGAATACCAAGTATTAGAAGGCTATGGCAATGTAACCCGCAAGGCGGCTGAGCAAAAAGCCCATGAAGCTTATGAGCAATTTAACAAACAACAAAAAATAGAATCTGACTTTGACCGCGAAGTTAAAAAGCTACTTGGGCATGGAAGTAAGAAAAAGGATGTAAACGAATGACGACTTATAAAACGGTGGCAGAATCCAATAATTTTATTGTTTTAGATAAATACACTAAAGACTGGCAAGTTAATGAAAACTTTCAGAGCGAAGGTGATTTAGAGCGTGAGCTGATTCAGGACCTAAGCAACCAGGGCTATGAGTATTTACCTGCGCTAACGACACCCAATGCCATGCTGGTGAATGTGCGCAAACAACTACAAGCCCTGAATAAGGTTGAGTTTACCGATGCTGAATGGGTTCGCTTTTGTGATCAATACTTGAACACACCCAGCGACAATATTTTCGACAAAACCCGCAAGGTGCACAGTGACTATATCTTCGATTTTGTTTTTGATGATGGCCATATAGAAAACATCTACCTGTTCGACAAGAAGACCATTGCGCGTAACAAAGTGCAGGTGATTAAGCAGTTTGAACAAACGGGGAGCCATGCAAACCGTTATGATGTGACGATTTTGGTCAATGGTTTGCCTTTGGTGCAAATCGAACTGAAAAAGCGTGGTGTGGCGATCCGCGAAGCATTTAATCAAATACATAGGTACAGTAAAGAGAGTTTTAATGCAGAGAATTCACTGTACAAGTTCTTGCAGCTTTTTGTGATCTCCAATGGCACCGACACGCGCTATTTTGCCAATACCACTAAGCGAGACAAAAACAGCTTCGACTTTACGATGAACTGGGCGAAGTCAGACAATACACTGATTAAGGATTTGAAAGATTTCACGGCTACTTTTTTCCAGAAAGAGACGTTGCTTGAAGTGCTCTTACATTACTCGGTGTTTGATGTTAGCAATACCTTGCTCGTGATGCGCCCCTATCAGATTGCGGCCACCGAACGTATTTTATGGAAGATAAAAAGTGCATTTAACAGTAAAAGTTGGGCTAAGCCTGAAAGCGGCGGGTATATTTGGCATACCACAGGTTCAGGCAAAACCCTCACCAGCTTTAAAGCCGCGCGTTTAGCCACCGATTTAGACTGTATTGATAAGGTCTTTTTTGTGGTTGACCGTAAAGATCTCGATTTTCAAACCATGAAAGAATATCAGCGATTCTCGCCTGATAGTGTGAACGGTTCAGACAGTACCGCAGGGCTTAAAAGCAACTTAGATAAAGACGATAACAAGATCGTTGTTACGACAATTCAAAAGCTCAACAATTTAATAAAGAATGAGAGCGATTTAGCGATATACAACAAGCAAGTGGTATTTATTTTTGATGAGTGCCATCGAAGTCAGTTCGGTGAGGCACAGAAAAACCTGAAGAAGAAATTCAAAAAGTACTACCAGTTTGGCTTTACGGGTACGCCCATTTTTCCTGAAAATGCCTTGGGTGCAGAAACAACGGGCGACGTGTTTGGTCAGCAGTTGCACACTTATGTGATCACTGATGCCATTCGTGATGAGAAAGTACTTAAGTTTAAAGTGGACTATAACGATGTTCGCCCACAATTTAAGAGTATTGAGACTGAACAGGATGATAAGAAGCTCAGTGCCGCGGAGAACAAGCAGGCATTTTTGCATCCGATGCGCATTCGTGAAATCTCGCAGTATATTCTGAGCCATTTTAACCAGAAAACGCATCGAGCCTATTCTGGCGCGAAAGGGTTTAACGCCATGTTTGCGGTAAGTAGTGTTGATGCGGCTAAAGCGTATTATGAAAGCTTTAAAACATTGCAGGCCCAGGATGAGAATGGACCCACAAGTAAGCCTTTACGCATTGCTACTATCTTCTCATTTGCTGCTAATGAAGAGCAGGACGCCATTGGTGATATTTTAGATGAGAGCTTTGAAGTAAGTAGCCTAAACAGCAGTGCGAAAGAGTTTTTGAGCGCCGCGATCACTGATTATAACGCCATGTTTAAATCCAACTATGGCGTGGACAGTAATGGCTTTCAGAACTATTACCGCGACCTTGCCCAACGAGTTAAGAACCAGGAAATAGACTTGCTCATCGTGGTGGGTATGTTTTTAACGGGCTTTGATGCGCCTACGCTCAACACTTTGTTTGTTGATAAGAATTTGCGCTATCACGGCTTGATGCAGGCGTTTTCTCGCACTAACCGCATTTATGATGCGACTAAGACCTTTGGCAATATTGTTACCTTTCGGGACTTGGAACAGGCAACCATTGATGCCATCACCTTGTTTGGTGACAAAAACACCAAAAATGTGGTGTTGGAGAAGAGCTACAAAGAATACATGGAAGGCTTCTACGATATTGTTAACAAACAAGCGCGTCGAGGTTTTGTTGATATCGTAAAAGAGCTGCAAGAACGCTTTCCAAACCCAGAAAACATTGAAAAAGAACAAGATAAAAAAGAATTTGCAAAGCTGTTTGGTGAATACCTAAAAGCAGAAAATATTTTACAAAACTACGATGAGTTTGCTGGTTTAAAAGCGCTGCAAAGCCTAGATACCAATGATGAACAAGCAGTTGAAGAGTTTAAGTCAAAGTACTATCTGGACGATGCTGATATCGAGGCAATGCAAACCATCGATATGCCTAGCGAGCGTTCTATCCAAGATTATCGTTCTACTTACAACGATACCCGTGACTGGTTACGACGCGATAAAGAAGGCCAGGACAAAGATAAGTCAACGGTAGACTGGGACGATGTGGTATTTGAAATTGATTTGCTTAAATCTCAAGAAATCAACCTCGACTACATTCTAGAACTGATTTTTGACCACAATAAGAAGAACAAGAGCAAAGGTGGCTTGATTGAAGAAGTCCGCCGTATGATTCGCGGTAGCCTTGGAAATAGAGCTAAAGAGAGCTTAGTAGTTGATTTTATTAACCAGACAAACCTTGATGAGATCAATGACAAAGCCAGCATCATCGACGCCTTCTTCAAGTTTGCTCAGGCGGAGCAGAAGCGCGAAGCCGATACCATTATCGCCTCTGAAAAGCTAAATGAAGAAGCTGCCAAACGCTACATTGCCTCATCACTTAAGCGAGAGTATGCCTCTGAAAATGGCACTGCACTTAATGAAGCGCTACCAAAGCTTAGCCCATTGAATCCACAGTACCGAACCCAGAAGCAAACAGTTTTTCAGAAAATCGCCGCTTTTGTTGAGAAGTTTAAAGGTGTGGGTGGGCAGCTCTAGGGGTGTAGCGGAAATGTTTACAGGATTGCACAACATAAACCTGAGGTCGTAGTTAGGCCGCAGTGGTACTACTGAGGTTAAGATGATTACTTATCAAACAGGCAATATATTACATGATCAAGCTGATGCTATTATCAATACAGTTAACACTGTAGGGGTAATGGGTAAAGGGCTTGCTTTGCAGTTTAAAAAGGCCTTTCCTGATAACTTTAAGATATACAAAAAAGCCTGTGATGATAAAGAGCTAATAACAGGTGAGGTGTTAACAGTTGAGCTTAACTCTATTAATGCACCATTTTATATTATTAACTTCCCCACTAAAGCGCATTGGAAAGGTAGTTCTAAGCTTGAATATATAGAGCAAGGGCTTAACAGCTTAAAAGCTGAGGTAAAACGATTAGGTCTTAAATCAGTTGCTTTACCAGCACTGGGAAGTGGCTTAGGTGGCTTAGATTGGAATGCTGTCGATTCACTAATACAGCGTTCTTTAAATGAATTGCCAGACGTTGAGTGGCATGTATATCCACCACAAAATGCACCAACTGCCCAGGCGATGCCTAATAAAACTAAAAGACCCGATATGACACTCGGTAGAGCTGCCGTTTTAGGTTTGATAGAACGTTATACCTCTACAGGGTTTGGTTATCGCTTATCGCTACTAGAAGTGCAAAAGCTGGTTTATTTTTTAACAGCGGCGGGTGAGCCTTTAAATAAAGTGGTATTTCAAAAGCATCATTATGGTCCTAATGCTGATGTACTTCGCCATGTGTTAGATAAAATGGAAGGCCACTTTATTACCGGCTATGCAGATGGCATAAACAAGCCAGATACGCCAATTGAGCTTAAAGATGATGCGGCTATCGAAGCAATTAACTATTTGCAAGCATGCCCTGAAACAAAGCAACGATTTGATAAAGTCGCCAGGCTAATAGAAGGTTTTGAGTCGCAAAACGGTATGGAGTTACTTTCAACTGTGCATTGGGTTGCAACGAATGAGCTAGAGGGCAATAACATTACTGATGAAGAGCTTATTAATACAGTACATAGCTGGAATGCTAGAAAGTCGCAAATGAAGCCCACCCATATCCTTGCTGCTTGGAACAAGCTCAAACAAGAAGACTGGCTAAATTTAAAAGCACAAACAGCTTAAAACGAATCTAAAGGGAAGCTTGGGGTTTCCTTTTTATGCCGTATTTTTGCTTCAGGTAATCCTCGTTAATATAATTGTGATTAAAACGTTTACCTATCGCATCTACCTGCTTGTTTTTATAAAAGCCGATCACAATTAAATAAGTATAAAGCATTGTTTTCATAATAAAATCTAGTAATCCTATCCTATTTTGGTAAACTGAAATTCTACAAACATGGATGTATAAGTTGTTAATACTCCAAACTTAAAATTAATGGACTTAAAATGAACGAAGAAAATAATTCAGTAGTAGAATCAAATACAGTAGAACCTAAAGCGATTGACCCTAAAGAATCCCCGTTTAAATTTATTCAAGAGCACCCAGATCGCTTTTTGTGGGCATTATGTGTAGTTCCTATTTTAGGCCTAGTAATTGAGTTGGCCTTATCTATACCGTTAATGTATAGCTTTTTCATTTATTTAGGTCTCAATGTTGGTTTCTCTATTCTCGATGAAAAAGAATTAAAAAAGACTGACCGAATCGCCCCTGCACATTGGATGGTTCTAGTTGTGCCAATATATATTTGGCAGAGAGTTAAGCTCAACAAACAAGACAAGAAAGCATTTTTCGCTTGGGTTATTGCATTTATATTTTCAACATTTATAACAGAAATGATTAATGATAACGCAATAGAAGAGCAAGCCTGTCAGTTAGTGACCGAAATCTATCAAGAGCAGTTTTACCAAAAATCAAGCGAATGTATAGCTGTAACGCTAGATGAAGAAGTTAAAAGTGGCTTCTATAAAGGTACTGCTGTTATGAATAATGGAGTGGATGTGTATATTACAGTAGATATACGCAAGGATGATGAAATATATGTCCAGATACCAAACCAATAAATCCTATAAATAAGAAAGGCGCCACTAGGCGCCTTTCTTATTTATAGGGAATAATGTCATATTCCGTGCCTAATTTATTTTAAGAAGAATTAAAGTACCATTGTGTAGTAAACTTACTCTCATTACGAAAAGTACAAAAGCATAGTTTTACTTTTAGTACCCACATTAGTACCCATAGGCTGCGGTCTTTAATTAAAGGTCATATAAATCAAATGAGTAGAGCAGGAATACAGTGGTTCCCTGGGCACATGAATAAAGCCCGCAACGAAATTAAAGAAATAATGCCGCAAATGGATGTGATTATTGAGGTGCTTGATGCGCGCATTCCTTATAGTAGCGAAAACCCTATGGTGGCGACGCTGCGTGAAGGTAAACCGGTAATTAAAATTTTGAATAAAGCCGATTTAGCCGATCCAAAAATGACTCAAATATGGAAAGATTACTTTGAGCAAGAAAACGGCGTAAAAGCAATTGCTTTTGGTAATGATAAAGCGGCTGAAGTACACCGTATTAATGAGCTGTGTAAAAAGTTAGTGCCTCACAAGGTGGGTGCCGATAAGCAAATTAAAGCCATGATTATGGGTATTCCTAACGTGGGGAAATCTACGTTAATTAATGTGTTAGCTGGGCGTATAGTTGCTAAAACAGGTAACGAACCTGCGGTAACTAAAGCGCAGCAACGTATTAAGCTTGAAGACGGCATTATGCTTTACGATACGCCGGGTATGCTATGGCCAAAAGTTGAAAATGAAAACTCGGGTTACCGCTTAGGCGCAACTGGCGCAATACGCGATACAGCACTTGAGTATGAAGAAGTGGCGAGCTACACAGCTGAGTATTTAATAAAGGCGTACCCTGAGCTACTAAAAACACGCTACAAAATAGATGAACTACCAGAGAGTGACTGGGAGTTTGTTGAATTAGCGGGTAAAAAGCGTGGTTGTATTCGTGGTGGTAACCAAATAGACACTTACAAAATGTCGGAAATTTTAATTAACGAACTACGCGATGGCATTATTGGCCGCATTACTATGGAAACCCCACAAATGCGTGAGGAGGAAGAGATAATGGTTGCTGGTTTACGTGCGGCTGCGGCGGCTAAAAAGCAAGCCAAAGAAGACGAAAAGTTACAACGCCGAGCGCGAGCGCGTAAAAATCGTCGTTAATAATTAACCTGAATTTAGATAACTGAAAGTAATTTAATAGCTAAATTACAGACATAAAAAAAGCCCGTAAGGGCTTTTTTAGTTTCATATCTACCGTCACCGATATGAGCAATGTAGCAAGTAAAATAGTAGGGCGGTTACTCGTTATCAACATCAAGGGGCGTTGTGTTGAATTTACAAGTAACCATAGCAGTTAACGTGCGCTACACGTTGTTCCAGGGTCGAGAAACAAATCAGTTTATTTCGTAACAAGTTAGGATGTACTTCCTTCTTGTTGATAGTGATTATCAATTAGATTTAGGTGTGTGTCAACACTCAAATGCAAATAGTTCTTATTTATTTTTATCGAGTATGTTTTGAATTGTTAGCACTAAAGTGGGTGCTGCTTTTTTCTGCAAAAACACATATGCTAGTTAAATAATTATAAAAATAATTAAAAGAATAAAACTATGTTTTCTATTTGGTCGATTAGCTTAATTGCCGTGGTGTATTTAGGCATATTGTTTGCTGTTGCAGGGTGGGCCGATAAGCGTAAGGTTTTACCTTTTAAAGGCTTAACTTATGGTTTGTCGTTAGGGGTTTATTGTACCTCGTGGGCTTTTTTTGGCACTACCGCACAGGCTGCAAGTAATGGCTGGTGGCTCGCCCCTACTTATGCGGGCACTATTATATTATTTATTTTTGGTTGGCAGCTATATTGCCGCATTGCGCATATTTGTCGGCAACAAAAACTTACCTCAATGGCCGACTTTATAGCCACTCGGTATGGACAATCATCGAGTTTGTCGGGTTTGGTGTCGCTTATTTCGGTGATTGCAATTGTGCCGTATATTTCTTTGCAGCTTAGTGCTACGGCGCAAAGTATTAACTTGCTTACCGACCGAGCACCCACGCAAAGTAATGCAGTGTGGGCCGACAGTACTTTTTATATCACCTTGCTTTTAGCTTTATTTGCTATTTTATTTGGTGCTAGGCGGTTACGCCCAAGCGAGCATAACCCAGGGCTTATCGCCAGTATTGCGTTTGAGTCGGTGGTAAAGTTACTGGCATTTATTACAGTGGGTTTATATGTTTGCTTTGCACTATTTGATAACCCAGTCGCCTTATACGAAAAAGCCTATGAGCTTAAACTACCCACCCAAGTTACCGCTACGCAAAGCCCTGTTTATGTATATGTTGCGCACACCTTACTAGGGCTTTTAGCTACGTTATGTTTGCCGCGTCAGTTTCATATGAGCTTTATTGAAAACAATAACGACAATGAACTGGCCAAAGCGCGGTGGATATTTCCACTTTATTTGCTACTAATTAATTTATTTATTTTACCTATAGCTTACGCCGGCTTGGTTTACTTTAATGGCAATGATATTGGCCACGATTCTTTTGTATTAGCATTGCCTATGGCGGCAAACAATACCCTGGTAACGTTATTGGCATTTTTAGGTGGGTTTTCGGCAGCAACCAGCATGGTGATTGTATCGTCGATTGTATTATCGGTAATGATCACTAATGATTTTATTAATCAGTTTATTTTACGTCGCTCGCAGCTTACCTCAAGTAGCCGTGGGTTAGATAAAAACAACTTATTACATGCGCGCAAAATTGTTATTGTACTCATTTTACTACTTAGTTACTTTACTCACCGAGTACTTGGAGAAACCAGCACTTTAGCCACAGTGGGCTTAATGTCGTTTACTTTAGTGGCGCAGTTTGCACCTGCCATGATAATTGGTTTGTGGTGGCGACATGCCTCTTGCAGAGGCGCGCAACTGGGTATTTTAACCGGCTTTGTTATTTGGGGTTATACCTTACTATTACCAAACTTGGCCAGTGGCCTGGGGAGCCAAAGTAGTTGGCTAACAGAAGGGCCATGGCAAATAGCTTGGCTGGCGCCTACCGATTTATTGTCGCTTGGTTTGGAGAGTATTAGCCAAGCGTTATTGCTATCTTTAGGTGCAAATTGCTTAGTGTATTTATTAATGCCCTTTTTTAGCCAAGCCACTCTTGCTGAGCGATTACAAAGTAATAAATTTATTGCACAACCCCATGATTCGCGCCTAGACACTACATTGCATCCGTTGAGTTATCATGACCTGGGGGCTTTATTGCAGCGTTTTGCTGAAAAAGAGGCCAGCCAATCGTTAGTTAATCATTATTTTCCAGATGATAAAAGCCAATGGAAAAGCCCGGCTAAAGCCGAGTTAGAGTTATTGGTAGAGCGTGAAATGTCGGCAGTAATAGGCGGTGCATCGGCACGGCTTATTTTAGACGTAGCTAAAAATGAGCAACGCCAACCATTAGAGCAAGTGGCCGAATTTGTAGATGAGGCCAGCCAAGTACTTAAATTTAACCGCGATCTTTTACAATCTACAATTGAAAACATTCAACAAGGTATAAGTGTGGTAGATAGTGAATTGCGTTTAGTGGCGTGGAATAAAGGCTATAAACGTATGTTTACTTACCCAGACGATGCTTTATATATTGGCCGCCCAGTAGCCGATATTATTCGCTTTAATGCGCTGCGA
The DNA here is from genome assembly GCF_040308685.1 of Pseudoalteromonas sp. 20-MNA-CIBAN-0454. Taxonomy (NCBI): domain Bacteria; kingdom Pseudomonadati; phylum Pseudomonadota; class Gammaproteobacteria; order Alteromonadales; family Pseudoalteromonadaceae; genus Pseudoalteromonas; species Pseudoalteromonas sp. 20-MNA-CIBAN-0454. The sequence continues at coordinate 35,259 of NZ_JBEOOB010000016.1, forward strand.
GGGTTATTTAATAGCGGTAATATTGCCATTGAAATAGATAAGCGCTTAGCGTATTTAAAGCAAGGCAGTGCTTATAAGTTTCAGCGTTCGCACAGCGATGGCCGAGTGTTCGAAATGCAAGGCAACCCACTGCCCGGTGGTGGCTTTGTAACTACTTATACCGATATTACCGAGTTTGTAAAACAACAAAAAGCACTAACGCTAGCCAATGTAAGCCTAGAGGAAAAAGTAGCAACTCGTACCGCAGCATTAACGCAAGCTAACCAAGAGTTATCGCAGGCAAAACAAGTAGCCGAGCAAGCTACTGTGAGCAAAACCCGCTTTTTTGCGGCGGCCAGCCATGACTTATTGCAACCATTTAATGCCGCCAGCTTGTTTTGTTCTTTAATGAACGAAAAAGCACAAAGCTCTGAGCTAAAAGCGCTAGCACTCAATATTAAAAACTCATTAGGCAGTGCAGAAGAACTGCTTAGCAGTATTTTAGAATTAACCAAGTTAGATTCTGGCTCATTTAAAGTGCAGGCCAGCGAGTTTGATGTTAGTAGTTTAATTGAGCCGCTACGCAACGATTATTCGGCATTAGCAGCAGAAAAAGGCCTTAAATTTATTGTAAAGCAATGCGATGTACGCATACATACAGATAAAGCACTGTTGCGGCGGGTATTACGTAATTTACTTAGTAATGCCATACGCTATACTGAGCGCGGCGAGGTACGCTTAAAAGTGTTGCTTGAAGATGACAGCCATGTGTCGTTTGTTATTGAAGATACCGGTGTGGGGATTGCCGCAAGCGATCAGCAAAGTATTTATCAAGAGTTTAAACAGCTGGGCGAAAAGCCCAATGCCGAGGGCCTAGGGTTAGGACTGTCGATCACTAAGCGTATTTGCGACTTACTGCAAATACCTTTGGTTATGGGTTCTGAGCTAGGTAAAGGAACGCAATTTACGCTCACCATGGCATGCACAGTAAGTAAAGCGGTACAACCTACTCAGCGGGTAATGCTTAACCCCGATACCGAACTAGGTCGCTTGCGTATTTGGCTGCTTGATAACGATAAAAATGTGCTTGATGCACTTAAGCAACTACTGCAAAACTGGGGCTGCGAAATAGCCACGGCAACTAATTTAGCTGAGCTTGAGCAATTAAAAGCAAGCGCTGCATTACCACAACTACTTATTATTGATTATCAGCTCGATGATGGTGTAACCGGGCTTGAGGTGCTTAATAAGGCGCTGCTTACTAACTTGCCGGTAATTGTAAATACAGCAAATCATGATGAAAGCATACGTGAGCAAGTGCTTGATGCAGGTTATCCGCTATTGTATAAACCGCTAAAAGCACCGGCATTAAAGCGTATGATTAAGCGACTAACCAAGTAAGTTAACGTGTAGTGTTTGTGGGCTAGTTTACTTCTAACTTACCGACTTGCGATAGCTGGTTAAATAAAATGCCAGCTTGGGTGCGGTTATAAACGTTGAGTTTGCGTAAAATAGCAGAAACATGCTGCTTAATAGTGGTTTCTTGAATCGACATTTCAAAAGCTATTTGCTTATTCAGTAAACCGTCGGCAATCATGGCAAGTACGCGGTATTGTTGCGGGGTAAGCTTTTCGAGATTTAGGGCAAAGCTGCTTTGCTCGTCATTAACAACTACGTCGGTTAAATCAATATCTGCGGGCAGCCAAGTGTCGCCATTGAGTACATGGCCAATAGCTTCGCCTATTATATCGAGCGATGATGATTTAGGAATATAACCTGCGGCACCTAAGCTCATAGCTTGTTTTATAATGCTGGGAGTTTCGTTGGCAGAAACCATAATTACTAAAATGTCGGGGTAATGATTACGTAGTTGCGATAGCGCTTGTAGGCCATTAGCACCGGGAATGGTTAAATCTAAAAATATAAGTTCTATTTCTGGGTGTATTTTGAGTAAGGCAAACAGTCCGTCTATGTCGCTGGTTTCTTGTATATGTTCTTCAGGAACGCAGGTTGCGGCTGCTTGGCGTAATGCACTTCTAAACAACGGGTGGTCGTCGGCAATTATGGTATTCACAGCAAAAGACATTCCAAATATTCTCCAATACATTTAGTTATAAGTGATTTTGCACAGTGAAACAAGGTTTGTCTGTTGGGGATAACACAGACAAACCTTTCACATAATAAAGACTAGAAGCGGTAGCCAACAGTTAACGACACAGTACGTGGGTCGCCAAAGTAGCCAATTAAGGTATTATCACCACCTAAACCAGGCTGGTATTTGCTTACATTCGTTGGATCACTCGGATCGGGTGCTACAAACTGGTAACCGCCAATCATGTATTCTTCATTGGTGAGGTTTTTACCATATACACCAGCGGTCCAATGGCCGTCGGCGCTGTACCAAGTAACGCCTAGATTAAGCAGTCCGTACGCGTCTTGAGTTAGTAGGCTGTCTTCTTCAAATAAGGCGTAATCACCACGGTGGTAGTAATTACCATTAACTACAAAGTCGCCCATATCTGTGTACATGCGGTACGTAGCGCCTAAGTTAAAGGTTAAGTCTGGCGTGTTTGATACGCTAAAGCGATCAGATTTATCAAAGGCTGCGCCGGTATTTGGGTCAAAATCAATTACGTTATCAAAGCTACTGTCTATATAACCAATTGAGGCATTAAAGCTTAGTGACTCAGTAGCAACATAGTTAAGCTCTATTTCTACGCCATCTGATGTTGATTCACCAATATTACCTAAACGTTGGTTTAGGTCAGATCCGCTGTCGCCTGGGAGTACCGAAATATACTGGCGGTCTTTATGATCAAGGGTAAACAAGGTTATGTTTGCGCGTAAGTTATTATTCCATTCGCTTTTCATACCAAATTCAAATGAATCAACAACTTCTGGCTTTGCTGCTGGTTCAGGCGTGGTGGCTCTTGGGTTAAATGTACCCGACTTAAAGCCTTGGGCGTAACTGGCAAAAAACATAATATCGTTACTGTATTGGTACTCAACGCCCGCTCTTGGGGTAAAGCGCGACCAATCTTCGCTATCATCTAGTACGGTAGGTACTAGTTGTCCTTCTGGGCGAACATAACCTGGGATCCAGCCCGACTCAGGGTAAACAGTGTCGAATATGAGGCCATTATTTACAATCGCTTCTTTGCTGTCTTTGGTATAACGCGCGCCTAGGGTCATTGACCATTTGTTATCAAAGTCGTAAGAGCCTTGAATATAAGCGGCTTTACTTGTTGAGTTACTACAACCACTTACTTCACGAGTTAAACCTGGTAAGTTTAAAGATTTACCAAATTCTTCGAGTATGGCTTCAAACTGGCCACACGACTCGCCATCGTAGTAATACAAGCCCGACACTAATTTATAGTTATCGCCTTGATGATTTAGTTGTATTTCGTGAGTGGTTTGCTCATCTTCATATATAGCGGGTACATCAAAAATACGCTTTGAGGTGTTATCAAAGTCGATATTGGTTGGCGAGTAACCATCTCGGCTGGCGCCAACATATTTAATGCTTGTGCTGTCACTCATATCCCAACGTGCGGTAAAACTATAACCTTCAAGCTCTACTTCGTTCCAGGTAGGTAAGCTGGTGTAAGAGTCGTATACGCTGTCGGGTACTGGAGCGTCAGTGAGTATACTAGGTAGTAAACGATAGCCGCCTTTTGAGTTTGAGGTGTCTTTGGTTTTATCCCAAGCAAGTTTAAAAAACAAGTCATCTGTTGGCGTGTATTCTAGGGTAACGCGGGCTGCGGTTACGTCTTTGTTGTAGTTTTCACGATCTTGATTGGTTAAATCTGAGGTTAAAAACTCACCAAAACCATCGCGGTTTAAAGTAGCAAAACCAAAGCCAACATAGAGCTTTTCATCAATAAGCGGTAGTTGCCCGGTAACTTTTAGATCTTTTTGACCATAACTACCTACCGTGCCTTTAATGTTAAGGGTTGCATCGCCATCCATTTCTTTGGTGACGTATTTAATTGCGCCGCCAATAGTGTTTTTACCATATAGCGTGCCTTGCGGGCCGCGTAGTACTTCAATTTGTTGCACGTCGAGCAGGTCAAGTACCGCGCCTTGTGGACGCGCTATGTATACGTCATCTATATAAATACCTACACCGGCTTCGTATCCCCATAGCGGATCTTGTTGGCCTACACCCCTAATAAATGCAGTAATAGTTGAGTTAGTACCACGGCTAGATTGCAGTGTAGTGTTAGGCGAAAATTGTTGTACTTCGGTCATTACACTAATACCGTTTTCAGCCAGCTCTTGTGCGCCAATAGAGGTTACTGCTACCGGTACTTCTTGTAAGTTTTCTACCGTTTTACGCGCCGTTACTTCAATGCGCTCTAGCTCGCCTTTGTTAACTTGGTTAGTTTGTTGTTCTGCTGCATAACTATTTGCACCGATCAGCGCCAATGACACAGCGAGTGTAACGGGTGCGACTTTTTTATTGAGCTTTATCATGTTGATTACCTTTTATTGTTGTGATTAATGCCAACGGAATAAATACCAGCTATTTATTTGCCTATACCTAAGTGCCGTTGTTTAAGCCTCGCCATCGCTAACGACTAAGATTGCTGCAGACCTTTACTCATTGCTCATGTCACCTGTTAACTACTTTAGAAGATTGTTACAAAAAATGAATTAGTACCATAGTGCTATACCTAGGTTAAACCCATATATAACAATGCCTGCAAGCCTAAATATAACTATGTAGTACCATAGTGCTATGTATTTAATTACAAATAAGCAACAATATAATTAACATTACTGCGATGTCACCTCATCTTTGTAATAACAATAACTTTAGGAAAGCTTATGCTGAGCATGATAGGGCTAGTAGGTGGTTTAATACTGCTGATTATTTTAACTTTGCGCGGGGTAAATTTATTTATAGCCGCACCGCTATGCGCGTTACTTGTAGCACTGAGTAGCGACATGGCAATTTTTCCTGTCACGGCCGATATTAATTTTATAAATGCTTATATGGATGGTTTTGCTAGTTTTTTAAGTGCATGGTTTTTTATGTTCTTGCTGGGATCACTATTTGGTAAGTTTATGGAAGACACCGGCGCTGCCGATAGTGTGGCCAGTTATATAGTTGGCAAATTAGGTATGAAACATGCTGTTTTAGCAATAGTGATAGCGTGTGCGGTATTAACCTATGGTGGTGTTAGTTTATTTGTGGTGGCTTTTTCGGTGTACCCGATGGCGCTTAGCTTATTTAAAGACGCAAACCTGCCACGGCGCTTTATTCCGGCCACGCTGGCTTTTGGTTCGGTTACTTTTACTATGACCTCGGCAGGATCGCCCGAAATTCAAAATTGGATCCCAATAAAATATTTAGGCACCTCCCCCTATGCCGCATGGGAAGTAAGCCTAGTGGTGGCTATTTTTATGGCGACATTTGGCTATTATTGGCTCAATAAAATGATAAAAAAAGCGCTTGCCAATGGTGAGCATTTTGAAGAGCGCGATGACGATCCAAGCGTGGTTGATCGTAAAAGGCCACACCCTATTACTGGGCTTATTCCGCTATTAGTGGTGCTGCTATTGTCATTCACTTTACATGATACATTACAACAAACCGCGCTTATTATTGCCCTACTAGGTGGCGTGCTGAGTATTATGGTAATTAACTTTAAGTACTTTCATGATCTGGCTGGCGCTGTAAATGTAGGAACAACCGGGGCATTAGTGGCAATAGGAAATACAGCCGCGGTGGTTGGGTTTGGTGCAGTTGCCAAAGTGTCACCAGCATTTACTGCCGCGGTTGAAGTAATGACCCATATGCCAGGTAATGAGCTAGTAGGCGCGGCCGTAGCGGTAAGTGTAATAGCGGGGCTAACGGGTTCTGCCTCAGGAGGGCAAGTTATTGCATTACCACTGGTTGCTCCAGGATATATAGATATGGGGGTTAACCCAGAGCAACTACACCGCGTGGTAGCTATTAGTTCAGGTGCGCTAGATACCTTGCCGCACAATGGTTATGTAGTTACTTTGATCCGCGCTATTTGTAAAGAAACACATCAGCGTGCTTATTGGTCTATGGCTGCGTTAACAACCGTAGTACCGCTAATTGGGGTTGCATTAGCAATTGGCTTATTTATTTTCTTTTAAGGGATAACAATGAAAACTAAATTAATAATGAGTGTACTGCTGTTAATAGTAAGCACAGTTGCTTATAGCAATGATAAAACAGCGCCTATGTTGGTTGAAAAACAACATTTTACCACTAAAAATTTTACTACTGTGTCGGGAGTTACGCTTAGCCAAGTAGACGTAGGCTGGGAGAGCTACGGTACTTTAAATAAAGCTAAAGATAATGTGGTACTAATTACGCATTATTTTTCGGGCACGTCGCATGCAGCTGGTAAATATAAAGCCGATGATGCCTTGGCGGGTTATTGGGATGCGTTAATTGGTCCAGGTAAAGCAATCGACACTAATAAATACTTTGTAATTAGCTCAGACACTTTAGTTAATGCCAATTGGCACGATCCTAATGTAATTACGACTGGCCCTGCATCAACTAATCCGGCAACAGGTAAACCGTATGGCCTTGATTTTCCGGTAGTGACCATTACTGATTTTGTTGAAGTGCAAAAACGCTTACTCGATAGTTTAGGTATTAACAAACTGCATGCCGTAATAGGTGCCTCAATGGGATCGTTTCAGGCACTGGAGTGGGCGGTACGTTATCCAGAGCAAGTAGAGCGCTTAGTACATGTAATTGGTGCGGCAACCATGGATGCATGGACTGTGTCGGCACTAGAAAAGTGGGCTATGCCAATTCGTTTAGATAAAAACTGGCAGCAAGGTAATTACTATAATAAAGAGCGCCCGCTTGCAGGGCTTACCGCTACGCTACTAAACATTACCCAAGATGCTATGCATCCGCTTATTTATAACGCTAGTTTCCCAAATTTTGAGGTGCTAGATGACGACGCACTGCAAGATATTCGTACTCTACCAAAAGTAAACCAGGTTTTAGAGGCTAGAGCATTAGCTAAAGCTAAGCTACAAGATGCAAACCATGTGTTGTACTTAGTGCGAGCATCGCAGTTATTTACCGCAGGTAGATCAGCCAATTTAACTGATGCCCTAAAAAAGGTGCAGGCAAAAACCTTATTGCTACCTGCCACTAACGATTTATTACTACGTCCCGAAAATGTCCGCAAAATGCACTCAATAATGGATGAACTAGGTAAGGAGGTTACTATTTCTGAAATTGCGGGAGGCTGGGGTCATTTAGATGGGCTATTTTCGATTACGCCTAAAGCGCAGCAAATTAGTGAGTTTTTAGCCAACTAGGAGGCCTGCATGAGCAAAACAATTTTAATAACCGGTGCAGCCAGCGGTATTGGCTTATATATAGCACAGCAATTAGCCGCAGCGGGTCATCATATTATAGTAACCGACCTAAATACAGCGCACGCAAAAGAAGCGGCAGAAGATATTGTTACTAATGGCGGAAAAGCCCAAGGTTATGCATTAAATGTGGCCGACAGCGAGGCAATTACCGTTTTTTTTAAGCAGTTACCGCAAGCTGTTGATGTACTTATAAATAATGCCGGCATTCAGCACGTAGCAAAGCTTGAAGAATTTCCGGCTGATAAATGGCAATTTTTGCAGCAAGTAATGCTAGTTGGGCCCGCAATGATGACCCAAGCGGTATTGCCTAAAATGCGGGAACAAAATTTTGGCCGAATTATTAATATTGGCTCTATTCATGCCATGGTGGCCTCTAAATATAAGTCGGCCTATGTGGCCGCCAAACATGGCTTAATTGGCTTTAGTAAAACCATAGCGCTTGAAACAGGAGATGCCAATATAACCATTAATACCGTGTGCCCCGCGTATGTGAAAACTCCGCTAGTAGAGCAGCAAATTGCCGCACAAGCCAAAGAGCATGGTTTATCTGAGCAACAAGTTATCGATACTATTATGCTAGCACCCATGCCTAAAAAAGCCTTTATTGGTTTAGATGAAATACACCATACGGTAACCTTTTTAATGGCTGATGCGGCGCGAAACATTACCGCACAAGCTATAGCAATAGATGGCGGCTGGACCGCACAATAGGAGCTAACAATGGCAGGATTCGATAAAGTAGTAAGCAGTTACAGCGAAGCAATGGCAGGGCTTGAGGATGGCATGACAGTGATTGCCGGTGGTTTTGGCTTGTGCGGTATACCGGAGGGACTTATTGGCCAAATTAAACGCCAAGGTATTCGTAACTTAACTGTGGTGTCTAATAACTGTGGCGTAGATGGTTTTGGTTTAGGCGTGTTACTAGAGGATAAACAAATACGCAAAATGGTGGCCTCGTATGTGGGCGAAAATGCCTTATTTGAGCAGCAACTACTTAGTGGTGAGCTAGATGTAGAGCTTACTCCACAAGGTACACTGGCTGAAAAAATGCGCGCTGGTGGTGCAGGTATTCCTGCTTTTTATACCGCCACTGGAGTAGGCACGCCAGTGGCTGAGGGCAAAGAAACGCGCAATATTAATGGTCGAGACTACTTGTTAGAACACAGTATTACCGGTGACTTTGCCATTGTAAAAGCCTGGAAAGCGGATCGCTTTGGTAATTGTATTTATCGCCATACCGCGATGAACTTTAATCCTATGGCCGCCACCGCAGGTAAAATAACTGTACTCGAAGTAGAAGAAATTGTAGAGCCTGGGGAGTTAGAGCCAAGCCAAATACACACTCCCGGTATTTATATCGATCGGGTTATAAAAGGGGTGTTTGAAAAACGCATAGAAAAAGTGACCACCCAAGCAGCAAAGCAATAAGGAGTAAGCTAATGGCATTAACACGTGAACAAATCGCCAAGCGAGTCGCGATGGAATTACAAGATGGCTATTACGTTAATTTAGGCATTGGTATTCCTACCTTAGTAGCTAACTATGTCCCCGATAATATTGCAGTAATGCTGCAATCAGAAAATGGCCTACTGGGTATGGGGCAGTATCCTACTGCCGATGCGCTCGATGCTGATATGATAAACGCCGGTAAAGAAACCGTTACTGCCGCCACTGGCGCAGCAATTTTTAACTCAGCCGAAAGCTTTGCGATGATCCGCGGCGGTCATGTTGACTTAACCGTATTGGGTGCCTTTGAGGTTGACCAAAACGGCAATATTGCTAGCTGGATGATCCCCAATAAGTTAATAAAAGGTATGGGCGGTGCGATGGATTTAGTAGCTGGTGCAAAAAACATTATTTGTACCATGACCCACGCTAACAAGCATGGTGAGTCAAAATTACTCAGTGAGTGCAGCTTACCGCTCACCGGTGTGGGGTGTATTAATAAAGTAATTACCGACTTGGCCTTACTGGAAATTAAAGATGGTGCATTTCATTTATTAGAGCGCGCCCCCGGAGTGAGCGTAGAAGAAATTCAAGCGAAAACACAGGGGCGTTTAATTATCCCTAAAAACACACCCGAAATGACATTTTAATAATAGCTTATTAATTAAGCCCGCATTGTTGCGGGTTTTTTTATAACTTAAAAAGCTACCAATTTGAATCCGCGTTATAAAACCACTTTAAATATAAAGGCACTATAAATCAAAGAGTAATGCGCGGCTAGTTTTGTCCTTTTTGCGCATGGTTTTTATGCACAAAAAGCGCGTAAAGATCATCAATGCACCTTACCGTCTAAATATTTAGTTAATTTCACGTTAACAATAAGCTGCGCTTTAGATAGCAGTTTGTAGTCGCTTATCTACCTGACAATAAATACACCAACACAGCGTGGAGACAACAATGAAAGCAAGTAACACACAACTCGCTTTGGCAGTAGCTGCCGCATTAGCGAGCACATCAGTTTTAGCCGATAACGATACCGATAAATTACAACAGCAATTAGATGCATTACAAAAAGAAGTCAGTGCATTAAAAAAATCGAGTGGTTTTAATTTAGAGTTTGGTGGACGCGTACAGCTTGACTACAACTATTTTGATGGCGCTTACAATGCAGATAATGGCGGCTCTGGCGGCAGTGATTTTTTTCCGCGACGTATTCGTACTTACGTTGCTAGCGAGCATGGTAATTGGGATCACAAGTTATTACTCGAATTTGGCGAAGGCACAGCTGAAATTGTTATGGCACGTGTACGTTATGCGTTTGATAACGGGCTTAAAATTAAAGCAGGTAAAATTCGCGAAGATATATCGCTTAATGCATTAACCAGCTCAAAACATATCAACACTATTGAGCGTAGTAGTTTAGCAAATACCTTCTCGCCATTTTTTCGTTGGGGTGCATCGGCTTACCAATACTTTAAAGATTCGGGATTTCGCTACGCAGTGGGTGTTTATAAAAATGATGCCTTTGGCGCAACGGGTAATGATGAAAACGACAGGCTAACTTTGGCTGCAACAGGGCGCGTAACGTGGTCAAGTGCTGCACCGGGTGATGTGATTCATTTAGGGGCGTGGCATTCATATCGTGATATGGGCGGCAATGAATTAGGTGCGCGTTTTGCTCGTGGAGAAGTTCGCGAAGCTAATACTAGGCTTGTTGATTATGCCGCTGGTGGCGTAACCGCAGCACTTGATAGCTTATCGCAAAGCGGACTTGAATTTGCTTACCAAGCAGATTCTTTAACCCTTGAAGCTGAATATGCAAGCCGCTCGTTAAACGCAGTTAATAGCGCAGACTTGCTAGATGGCGAGCGCTTTGATGGTTTTCATGTATCGGCAAGTTACTTTTTAGGTGGCGAGCAGCGCCAATACAAAGCAAGTTCAGCATTATTTGTACAACCTAAAAACATTAAAAATGCATGGGAGTTAGTTGCGCGTGTTTCACAAATGGATGCAACTAGCAGCTTACAAGGGACGCAAGCAACTACTTATACATTAGGCACATCTTATTACATCAGTAGCGATATTAAGTTTATGGGCAACCTTATTTACAGTGATGTGACAGGCCCTGGTACTACAGCTTTGGTAGGCGATGAAGACTCTGGTATGGGCTTTAGTGCGCGTATGCAGTATTTATTTTAAGGAATCATACAATGAAATTATTTAAGTCACTTAAATCACTAAAAACCACAGTACTTGCAGCATCGCTGGTACTTAGCAGCCCATTTGTAATGGCCGACATTCACTTTTTAGTACCTGGCGGCCCTGGTGGCGGTTGGGATACAACAGCACGTGGTGTAGGCGAAGGTTTAGTTAAGTCAGGTATTGAAGATAATGCGTCTTTTCAAAATATGTCGGGTGGCGGCGGCGGTCGTGCTATTGCTTACTTAATTGAGTCGGGCACTAAAAAGGGCGATATTTTAATGGTTAACTCAACACCTATCGTATTGCGTGCATTAACTGGTCGCATTCCTTATAGCTACCGCGATTTAACTCCTGTTGCCAGCATGATTGCCGATTATGGCGCATTTGTGGTGCGTAACGATTCGCCATTTAAAACGTGGCAAGATGTTGTTAAATCAATCAAAGAAGATCCAAGCTCAGTAAAGGTAGCGGGCGGTTCTGCGCGTGGCAGTATGGATCATTTAGTTGCAGCGCAAGCAGTTAAAGCGGCGGGTATTGATGGTCGACGTTTACGTTATATTCCTTACGACGCCGGTGGTAAAGCAAAAGCTGGATTACTATCAGGCGAAGTTAACTTACTTTCTACCGGCTTAAGTGAAGCACTAGAAGTAGCTAATGGTGGTCAAGCACGCATTTTAGCGGTTACCTCAGGTGGGCCGTTACCGGATTACCCAGAAATACCTACCCTTAAATCTCTTGGTTACGATATGGAATTTGTAAACTGGCGTGGTTTTTTTGCAGCGCCGAACTTACCTGCTGAAAAATTGGCAGAGTACACCAAAAAACTGCGCAAATTACAAAGTACTCCTGAGTGGGAAGTTGTCCGTGCACGTAACGGTTGGTTAAATTTATTCCAAGAAAAAGAGCAGTTTATTAAGTCATTAGAAGCGCAAGAAGCGCAGCTTAAAGTAGTGATGGAAGAGCTTGGCTTTATCCGTACATTGCAATAATCGAGGTTTAAAATGATGAATCGCGAATTACTAGGGCCAAGTTTATTCTTGGCGCTATTTACCCTGTACGCCGTTGTTGCATGGCAAATTCCACTTTTACCGTTTGAAGAATACGAAACGGTGACTTCTGCAACTCTACCTAAAGTATATGCCGCGTTTGGTATTGTGGTGTGTTTACTTGCTATTGCTACAACATTACTTAAACCAAGCGAAAAAGAAGCTACCGATGAAAACCTCGAAAAATCACATGTACTGCGTACTATTAGCTTATTAGTGCTAATGGTGATTTATAGCGCCATGTTAGAGCCGGTTGGGTTTTTAATTTCGACCAGTACATTTTTGTTAGCAGGCTTTTTTGTAATGGGTGAAAGGCGCAAAGGTATTTTATTATTTGCATCGATTCCGGTTGCTGTGGTGTTTTGGTTTTTAATGACTCAAGTGCTAGGTATTTACTTAGTTCCGGGCGATTTGTGGAGTTAAATTATGTTTGATGGAATTATGCTTGGTTTGTCGACCGTGCTCGACTTTAATAATTTAATGTATGTGATTGCTGGCTGCCTAGTGGGCACTTTTATTGGTATGTTACCGGGGTTAGGGCCAATTACTGCGATTGCATTAATGATCCCGATTACTTATAGCATAGGTGCCGACTCAGGCATGATTTTAATGGCAGGTGTTTATTATGGTGCCATTTTTGGTGGTTCTACTTCATCTATTTTAATTAACGCACCAGGGGTTGCGGGTACGGTGGCATCCTCCTTTGATGGCTACCCACTGGCAAAACAAGGCCATGCAGGTAAAGCATTGGCAATTGCTGCCTACTCCTCCTTTATAGGGGGCACTATCGGCGCTATATTGTTAATGGTTGCCGCACCTTTATTAGCTAAAGTATCGCTGAGTTTTCAATCACCAGATTATGTAGTGCTGATGTTTTTAGGCTTAACCGCAATTGCAGCGTTTTCTAATAAAGGACAATTTTTAAAAGCGATGATGATGACGGTATTTGGGCTAATGCTTGCTACTGTTGGCATCGATCCTTCATCGGGCACCGACCGATTTACTTTTGGCCAAGCGGACTTACTTGATGGTATTAGCTTTTTATTAGTGGCTATGGCAACCTTTGCATTAGCAGAAGCGTTAGTTAACGTAGTAAAACCAGAGAAAAAAGACGCCAAAAATATTAACGATTCAGATACGCCGCAAATAGGTTCAACTAAGTTAACTAAAAGCGAGATTAAAGAAATAGCGCCAGTGATTGGTCGCTCGTCTATTTTGGGCTTTATTGTCGGTGTGTTACCGGGCGCAGGCGCAACTATTGCAAGTTTTATGGCTTATGCAACCGAGCGCAACTTAGCACCGAAAGGCTTAAAAGAAAAATTTGGTAAAGGCTCATTACGTGGTTTAGCTGCACCCGAATCGGCTAATAATGCGGCATGTACTGGCTCATTTGTACCTTTGTTAACGCTAGGTATTCCGGGCTCAGGTACTACGGCTATTATGCTAGGGGCATTAATTGCCTATGGTATACAACCAGGGCCAATGCTTATGCAAGAAAACCCCAGTGTTTTTTGGTCTGTTATTGTTAGTATGTACTTTGGTAATATAGTGCTGCTTATTTTAAACTTACCGCTTATTCCTTACTTTGCAAAAGTATTAGCTATGCCCAAATCGGTACTCACAGTAATGATTTTGTTCTTTAGCTTAATTGGTGTGTATTTGGTGTCTTTTAATACCTTTGACTTATTTATGATGGTGGGATTTGCCTTAGTGGCGTTGGTATTACGATTATTAGCTTTTCCTATGGCACCTTTATTACTCGGTTTTATTTTGGGTGATATGATAGAACGTAATTTCCGTCGCTCTATGATGATTTCTGATGGTTCATTGAGCTTTTTATGGGATCGCCCACTTACATTGAGTATATTTGTTATTTCAATTTTAGTGCTTTTATTTCCGTTAAAAGATTACTTAATGCAGCGCCGTGCAGATAAAGCTGCGCTTCAAGAGCAGGCTTAACAGAGTCATAAAATGAAAAACACCAACCCGCTAAGCCCATTGCAACATATGGTTAAAAAACCTAAACGCCTAGAAACTCGGCTAATTATTTGGGTAACCGGTTTATGTGTATTACAAGCATTGTTGTTTGGCGCGTTGGTGTATCAGCTTACGGCGCAAAGCTTACATAGTCACATTGGCGACAAAGCATTGGCCGTTGCCAGCAGTATAGCCTCACGCGTTGATGTTATAAAAGCACTGCAAAATCCAAAAGATTTATTGGCTATTAACGAGGAAGTAGAAGAAATAAGGCAACTCACTGGAGCCGACTTTATTGTTATTGGCGATGAAAATGCATTGCGTATTGTGCATCCTGATGAAAAGAAAATTGGCAAGCGTATGGTGGGTGGCGATAGCCAAGCTGCATTAAAGGGTGAGCGCTATATTTCGCTTGCCCGTGGCAGTTTAGGAGAGTCAATTCGCGGTAAGGTGCCTGTTTATTCGAATAATAACCAAATAATAGGCTTGGTATCGGTCGGGTTTTTAGTGCAGTCAATTGACCCTCTTATACGTTCTCGCAGTATTGAGATTTTAATTTGGGGCTTAGTGGTGGTGGGCTTAAGTATTGTGGTGGCTATTTATATTGGTCAGCGGGTGCGAAATGCTATTTTTGGTTTACAGCCAGATGAGATTGCGCGGTTGTTTTCAGAACAAAATGCTATTTTAAATACGGTGCGTAACGGTATAATTGCGCTCGACCCCGAGGGGAATGTACGTAAGTTGAATCAACGTGCTTGCGAAATTTTAGATAAACCTCTTGCTTATACTCACCAACCCCTCACGCTTGCTGATTTACTTCCTGAGCATGCTGAATTTTTGCTGCGTAACCAGTCACGCGAAATAGTAGGGTTTGAACTATTTGCCGCCGATAAACGAATAATATTATCGCGCTTTGCTTTGCAGGTACAAGGCCAAGCCGATGGCATTTTACTTAGTATGCGCCCCTCTGATGAACTCGAATATTTAAGCCAACAACTTACTAAAGTGCAAGCGTTTGCGGAGCTGTTAAGAGTGCAAACTCATGACTATTCAAATAAGCTCAATTTAATTGGGGCGTTAGTGCAAATGGGCAAAAATGAGCAAGCGATTGAAATTATAGGTCAAGAAAGCCAAGGATCGCAGGCGCAAATACATAACTTGTTAGAGCGAATACAAGATCCTGTGCTTGCAGGTTTGTTAGTTGGTAAATACCATAAAGCAAGAGAGTTAAATGTGGTGTTAACGCTTAACCCTGATAGCTTGCTTGGTGAAATAACTCGCAAAGATATTTTAGAGCGGGTGGTATCTATTTTAGGTAACCTAATCGACAACGCGATTGATGCGGCCATTCGAGCATCAGATACTCGTGCTGCTAAAGTGCGGGTAACGGTTGATGAAACCAGCAAAACGCTACTTTTTGATGTAGAAGATAGCGGTTTTGGTTTAGGACCTGATCATAATGTGATATTTACCCCACAATACAGCTCTAAGTCGGGGGCGGAACATGGAATTGGTTTGTATTTAGTTAAAACTAATTTAGATTCGTGCGGTGGGAGTTTAGAAATAGGTGAATCAGATCTACTGGGTGCGCGCCTCAGTGTTTATATCCCCAAATAATAAGAGTAATAAAACATGACGTACTCAGTAGTGATAGTGGAAGATGAAGTAGAGGTTGCGCAGTTATTAGCACAATATTTACTGCTACCCAATGGTGTTGCAGGAAACAACACACCCAAGCAAAGTCTCAGGCAAGGGCAGTATCAGGTAGTGGGCATTGCCGGTAACTTAGCTACGGCAAAGGCTTTGTTGCAGGCAGTTAATCCAGATTTAGTGTTACTTGATATTCATTTGCCCGACGGTAACGGCTTAGACTTATTGAGTGATTTGCGCCGCTTAAACATAAAAAGCGAAGTGATGTTGCTCACAGCGGCAAAAGAAGTGGAAATACTCGAAAAAGCAATGCAGTTAGGCGCCAGTGACTTTTTAGTAAAACCACTCATGTTAAGTAGGTTAGATCAAGCTCTGGCACGTTTTGAAGCTCGGCAACAATGCTTTTCGGCTGCTGTTGAGGTGACGCAGTCTATGGTTGATACCCTATTTGGTTCAAAAGAGCGTGTTAGTACCACAACACGCTTACCCAAAGGAGTCGACTCGCTTACCTTAAAAAAAATAATAACTGCATTTAATGAACATAAAGAAACAGCATTTACAGCTCAGCAAATGGGTGATTTAGTGGGTGTAAGCCGATCGACTGCTCGCCGATATCTAGAATACATGCTTGAAGCAGAGCAGGTTAGAGCTGATCAAAGCTATGGTAGTATTGGTCGTCCAGAGCGTTGCTATAAAATATGCCAATAAAATAAAGAGTACAGAGTAAGGTAAGGCCTCATTAGGTAAATAGATCGCTCGCTCGCACTACAAAAAATAGCTATTTCAAAGGATGGATCATTTTTTTTATATAATTGGCTGCATTTTAAGCGACTTCTATGGTGATGTTCGCTTTAAGTGATGTTATACTCTGGCCGAATAATTTTTCGACTTTATTAAGAGTAAACTAATGGCAGATTTATCGAAGTACAGAAACATTGGTATTTTCGCGCACGTTGATGCGGGTAAAACTACCACCACTGAGCGTATACTAAAGCTTACTGGTCAAATCCACAAAAGTGGTGACACGCACGATGGCACATCAGTTACAGATTTCATGGATCAAGAGTCTGAGCGCGGTATTACTATTCAGTCTGCGGCTGTAAGCTGTTTCTGGAAAGATCACCGTTTTAACGTTATCGATACTCCTGGACACGTTGACTTCACTGTTGAAGTTTACCGTTCACTTAAAGTATTAGATGGCGGCATCGGTGTATTCTGTGGCTCTGGTGGTGTTGAACCACAATCAGAAACTAACTGGCGTTATGCGAATGAGTCAGGTGTAGCACGTGTTATTTTCGTAAACAAATTAGACCGTATGGGTGCTGATTTCTTCCGTGTAACTAATCAAGTACAAAAAGTACTTGGTGCAACTCCATTAATCATGACTTTACCAATCGGTAGAGAAGATGAGTTTGTTGGTGTTGTTGACGTTCTAACCAAGCAAGCATATGTTTGGGATGCGACTGGTCTTCCAGAGAACTACACTATTGAAGACGTTCCTGCAGACATGGTTGACCAAGTTGAGGAATACCATGAGTTACTTATCGAAACTGCTGTTGAGCAAGACGATGAGCTACTAGAAACGTACATGGAAGGTGTAATCCCTTCAATTGAAGATGTGAAGCGTTGTATTCGTAAAGGTACTCGTGACCTTGCTTTCTTCCCAACATACTGTGGCTCAGCATACAAAAACAAAGGTATGCAGCTTATTCTTGACGCAGTTGTTGATTACTTACCATCTCCTACAGAAGTTGATCCTCAACCTCTTATGGATGAAGAAGGTAATGAAAACGGCGAATTCGCTATCGTATCTACAGACCTACCATTTAAAGCGTTAGCATTCAAAATAATGGATGACCGTTTTGGTGCGTTAACATTCGTACGTATTTACTCAGGTAAACTAAACAAGGGTGACACTATCCTTAATGCGTTTACTGGTAAAACTGAGCGTGTTGGCCGTATGGTTGAGATGCAAGCAGATGACCGTAATGAATTAGCTAGCGCACAAGCTGGTGACATCATTGCTATCGTAGGCATGAAAAACGTGCAAACTGGTCACACATTATGTGATCCTAAGCACCCAGTAACACTTGAGCCAATGGTATTCCCAACTCCAGTAATCTCGATTGCTGTACAGCCTAAAGATAAAGGCGGTAATGAGAAAATGGGTGTTGCTATCGGTAAAATGGTTGCAGAAGATCCATCTTTCCAAGTTGAGACTGATGAAGATTCAGGCGAAACTATTCTTAAAGGAATGGGCGAGCTTCACTTAGATATCAAAGTAGATATCCTTAAGCGTACTTACGGTGTAGACCTTATTGTTGGTCAACCACAGGTTGCTTACCGTGAAACTATCACTAAAGAAATTGAAGATAGCTACACGCATAAGAAACAGTCTGGTGGTTCTGGTCAGTTCGGTAAAATTGATTACCGTATTAAGCCAGGCGAAGTTGCTTCTGGTTTCACGTTTAAATCATCTGTTGTTGGTGGTAACGTACCTAAAGAATTCTGGCCTGCAGTTGAGAAAGGCTTTAAGTCAATGATGGGCACTGGTGTTCTAGCTGGCTTCCCAGTACTTGACGTTGAAGTTGAGCTTTTTGATGGTGGCTTCCACGCAGTGGATTCATCAGCAATCGCGTTCGAAATCGCTGCTAAAGGTGCTTTCCGTCAATCTATCCCTAAAGCGGGTGCACAACTTCTTGAGCCAATCATGAAAGTTGACGTGTTCACGCCGGAAGATCATGTAGGTGACGTAATCGGTGACCTTAACCGTCGTCGTGGTATGATGAAAGACCAAGAGCCTGGTTTAACTGGCGTTCGCATTAAAGTAGACGTACCGTTATCAGAAATGTTCGGTTACATCGGTTCATTACGTACAATGACATCAGGTCGTGGTCAGTTCTCTATGGAGTTCTCACATTACGCACCATGTCCTAATAACGTTGCTGAAGCTGTAATCGCTGCAGAAAAAGAGAAAAAAGCTGCTAAGTAATTAGCACCTTAACTCTTTAAAAACCCGCACATGTTGCGGGTTTTTTATTGCCCATAATAAAATTGATATATTAGGGTGTGCTTATCTTTCGAGGTTAAATTTACAGCATTGCGTTTCCTTTTAAGGTTAGGTAATAACGGCGCATAAATGCCCAGCATGCGCTAATTTGGCGTTAAATATAACGGCTACAGTGAGCTAAATGAGTTGTTAACTTAGCTGTGCGTATGCAAGTGTGAGGAGTATTACGATGATGCGCTATACACCATGATATTATTGTTGAGTGGTATACCTTTGCCTATAAACGCTACTAATTTAATACAATTAATAAAAAAGGTGTAAACAGCTAATTGCCGATAATAAAAAAGGAGCTATTTGTAGCTCCTTTTTTATTTTAAAGTGTGGCGCTAGCTAAGCTTTTTAATTAGCTTTTCTTTTAGCGCTTTCATCTTTGGCGAGCGTGACTTATTAAAGCTTTGTATTGGCATGGTAACCAAGTGCTCTTTTGGCAATGCGGGTATAGTTAAAGGGTATTGCCCTGCGGTGGGTACCGAAATCTCTTTAAGGTGCACTTTAAGTGCCTCTAGCATGGTATCGTTATCTACTTCACTAGGGCAGATAAATATACCTAGCTTTCTGAGTTTAACCCCCAGTTTTATACTGCTTGAATAACGCACTATAGGTGCAGCTAGTACTAAACCTAGTAATATAGGTGATAGCCACAAAAAAAATACCGGCGTGAAGTAATACGCTGTGCTACCCCAAGCAATAGCGACCAAAGTAGAAAATAACGTATAACTAAACGCTTCTTTCCATGGCACCATACGGCCTTCTCGTGGTTGAGCATCCCACTTAACTTTTTTGCCTAAAAACACACAAACAACAAAATAAGCATGAAACACCATCATTAATGGAGCCATGACAATAGCAAAAACTGTTTCTATAATTGCGCCTAACGTAAGCTTAATAGCACCACCGAAGCGGTTTTTTCTGTGCACCAAGGTTACGATTATACCCATTAGTTTTGGTAGCAATAAAATAACAATAGTAAGATAGAGCAGAGCATCAATTAAATCGGTTTTAGCTATTTGCCAAGTAGGGAACAATTGATAAGCGCGGTTAAAATAAACGTCGCTATTTAAAGCACGTGTTACGGCATCAACCGTACTTAACGCGAGCATAAGTAACCATATTAATGACGAAATATAAGCGGTAGCGCCAAGTAAAAAGTGAAATTTGCTCATCAGCTTTAACTTTGGTGACGGGAGTAATCCAATGTGTTGAATATTACCCTGTACCCAACGTCTGTCGCGCACGGCATAATCTAAAATATTACTTGGGACTTCTTCATAGCTGCCTTCAATATCTGCAAGTAGTAATACTTCCCAATTTGCACTGTGTAGTAATGATGCTTCTACAAAGTCATGGCTGAGTATTTCACCACCAAAAGGAGCATTGCCTTTAAGTGTGGGTAAACCACAGCAGTCAATAAATGCGCTTACTCTAATTATGGCATTATGGCCCCAGTAGTTTGCTTTATCGGTTTGCCAAAATGCCGATCCTGTTGCCAGCATAGGGCTATAAAGTACCGAAGCAAACTGTAAAAAACGACCAAAAAAGGTATCTTGGCGTACCGGAATAGGAATGGTTTGAATAAGTCCTACTTGCGGGTTGTTAATCATGCTTGCCGTTAGCTCTAGCATGCATTTACCTGTCATAACGCTGTCGGCATCAAGGACAATCATATGATCGTACTGGCTTCCCCAGCGCTCACAAAAGTCGGTTAAATTACCTACTTTACGGTGTTTATTATCTTCGCGGCGACGATAAAACAACTGCTTTGATGTCTCGCCTAGGCGCTCACACAAAGCATGCCAAGCACTTAGTTCATTTTTAGCTATTGTTGGATCTTGTGTATCACTGAGTAAATAAAAATCAAAGTTGGCTAATTCCCCAGTCTCTTTTAATGACTGTAAGCTCACTTCAAAGCCTGCAATAACACGGTGTGTATCTTCGTTATAAATAGGCATTACTATGGCAGTTTTTTGCTGAGAAAATGCCTGACTATCAAGCTTTATAGGTTTTATGCGCCTAAGGGTAAGCGGATCAATACGCAGTAACTGCAGTACAAACCCTATAGTACCACTACAAAATGCGGTAACAATCCATGCAAAGGTAATTGAAAATAATGCCAGCAAAGCATATTCAAGTGGTGTCATACCATTTGAGTTTAAAATTTCAAACATAATAGAGATGCCATACGCAGATATACCAATTGCGGCAATGGCAAATAACCAAATACGAAGTGCCTTAAAGGGCATAGATATTTTGGTGGTTTGTTTACTTGATGTCATTTGGATACCAAACATAACTCCATACCTCGCTAATTTCTTTATCATGCAGCTTTAACGATAAGCGCATGTCTACAGGTTTGCCATTTTGTGGAGCTATTTTAAAAGCAACTCGCCAGCCTAATGAATCAGGTAATTTTTGCACAGTTACATCTCTAACCTCACCCGTTGTTAATTGGATGTCGGCATTTAAATTTAACTTTTCTGAAAGCTTATTTATATCAGGCCCAGCAAAATCAACCGTAAATTGGCGATGGCTTTTAGGTGGCGGATTATCTTCACCCGGTAATGCCGCGCTACCAATGCGAGTGCGAACTGCGCGTGCCTTATCATGCTGAGTTAAGTAAGCATTAAAGGTGGTCATTTTATAGCTTAGCTTTAACGAATCGCCTGCTTTAAATGGTTTTTCAGGTACCCAGTAGCTCACTATGTTGTCGTTTGTTTCTGTATCTGTCGGTATTTCTACCAGCTCTACTCGACCATTTCCCCAGTCACCTTCAGGCTCTATCCACAGGCTAGGGCGGTTGTGATAATGCGCTTCAATATCAAAGTAATTATTAAATTCACGATCACGTTGCGCTAAGCCAAATCCCTTAGGGTTCTCGTATGAAAAAGAGGTTACGCTAAGTTGCGACGGATTATTAAGCGGACGCCAAATCCAGTTGTTATCCTGAGATTGGGTTAACAGTCCGTCTGAGTCATGCACTTCTGGGCGGTAATCGTCAAAAAACTTAGTGCTGTTTTCGCCGTGATAAAACATGCTTGTTAGTGGTGCTACGCCTAATTTTTTCACGTCTTTACGGGCAAAAATTTGCATATCTACTTTAACGCTGGTGTTGGTGGTAGGGTCAATACTAAACTTATAAGCGCCGGCAACCGATGGGCTATCAAGCAGTGCAAAAATGATAATGTTAGTTTGTTCTGGCTGTGGTTTTACTAGCCAAAACTCTTTAAACACAGGAAACTCCTCACCAGACGCTTCAGCAGTATCAATTGCTAACCCTCGCGCCGATAGGCCATACACTTGATTAGGCCCAACAACTCTAAAATAAGAAGCACCTTGAAACACCATTACTTCATCTTTGTACTCAGTGGTATTAATTGGGTAATGCAGCCTAAATCCAGCATGGCCTAATTGTTTATTGGCAATACTCTTGGCTATTTCATCTTTTAAAGGTGCTGCAGTACCATCGTACTGATAAAAGTCAGTACTAAAC
The DNA here is from genome assembly GCF_040308685.1 of Pseudoalteromonas sp. 20-MNA-CIBAN-0454. NCBI lineage: Bacteria > Pseudomonadati > Pseudomonadota > Gammaproteobacteria > Alteromonadales > Pseudoalteromonadaceae > Pseudoalteromonas > Pseudoalteromonas sp. 20-MNA-CIBAN-0454. The sequence continues at coordinate 57,505 of NZ_JBEOOB010000016.1, forward strand.
GGCAAACGGCTAAGTTTAGAATCGCTATCAACTGTATTAATTGTTACTGGTGTTTTATATAAAAAGCCGGGGTGAAACAACTGTAGCTCGTAAAGACCTTCATCTTTCCACATTGACTTGTCTTGTTTAAAACGAATAGAGCGATAATCTTGATATTCAATATTATTTAGCGCATCTAGCTCGATGTTTTTAGGGGCAATATACTCCTCACTCGCTAATTTTTGAGCGCGGGCGCTGATCACATCAAATAAACTGTCTTGCGGGATGGCAACGTCAAGCGTAGCGGAAAATGCTTGCTGAGCTGAAAAAACAAGAAACAAGCTAAGTAATGGTACTGAGGCTTTTTTCCATGTTGATATTAGGTGAATTGGTGCTTTCATTTTCGTTCCTTTATAAAAACATGACTTATTTTTACAGTTAAGATTAATATCGATTTATTAATTTGTTTCATTGGTACTTTTAATAATAAACGTATAAAAAGGCTCAAGTATGCTTTGTTGTTTTCAGGCTAAATACGAGAGTGAGTAGATTTAGTACGGATAGTACACAAAGTTTACTGAAGCTTGTCTGAATTACATTTGTATAAAAAGAGAAAAGCCGCAACAGCGGCTTTTTAACAATTATAGTGTTGGCTTTTAGCTTTTAAACCTGCGAAATAAAGTAAGAGGTGCCAAAAAAATAGTTAACCAAAATAATGAGCCAGAGTCATCGTCATCATTTTGAGCCTCATCACTATTAACATTTATAGTAACTGTTTGCTCTAATGATATATTGTCAGCACTATCCTGGGCTTGCACAACTAAAGTAATAAGACTTTGTTGTTCATAATCAAGTTCAGCAGTCACCACGATCTGACCCTGGTTGTTAATAGTTACGCTATTGCTACCCGACACAATAAATTTAACAACGGGAGAGTCATTAGCATTTGGATCGCTAAACGCTAACTGGCCAATCACAGTACCAACAGGGCTATTTTCATTAACAATAAATGTCTGGTTAGCTGCTATAACTGGGGTTTGCTCCTCAGGTGTTAAAATAACCTCAGATTTTATATCAACAATTATTGGATCGTGATCTGATGCACGATATGGGCCTGCTGCGTATAAGCTTGATTGTTGAGCATCACTTTTAAACTCGACATTGTAATCGAGTAAAGTGGGCTCATCGGCATTAATATGCCAATCATTCGTTGCAACTATTTTGCTTAATAATGATGGGCTTACTAAGGCGTAATCTAAGCTACCCGCACGTCCAGAAAAACTATAAGAGTAGCCAAGGGTATTACCATCAAGCTCTGCAACTGCATTTTTATAGCCATTGTCGGCAAATGCACGAATAGGATCTTCCATGGCATAGGCATTTAAATCACCAATAAGAATAATATCCTCATCATCAATACCGGTTGGCTTGCTATTAAGCCAGCTTGCGTATGCATTAGCGCCGGCAACGCGTGTTTCATTCCAACATGCTTGGCCATCACTTTTATCTTGGTTTGCTCCTGTTGCGCTACTGCAACCACCTTTTGATTTAAGGTGCGCTACTGCAGCGGTAAATACCTCATCTGTTGCTAATACTTTAAAGCTTTGTGCAATTGGTGGGCGGTTTCCAAAGTCAAACGGAGGTTGTGTGGTGATTGCTGCACTACCTACTTCTACTACTCTATTTACACGATAGATTAAGGCTGTGGTAATTGCATCACTACCAATTTTATCAAGGCCAAAATTAACAAATGCATACTGGTTAGCTGTGTCAAAGTCGTTAAGCGCATTTACTAAGCTAGCAATTGCACTAAACTCACCAAAGCCATCGTTTTCTATTTCCATTAAGCCAATAACATCGGCTTGTATTGCACTAATAGCACTAACAATTTTAGCTTCTTGACGAATAAACTCAGCTTCACTATCGGCACCACGACTAGTGGGGAATCCGGCCCCCTGACCATCGCCATTAAAATAATTAAGAACGTTAAAGCTAGCTACCCTTAGATCCGCATCTACGTGAAGTTCGGGAGCATTTTTACGTGCATTGGTAGTGATAAACTGCGGTGTTATGGTAGGGTGAATGCGATAAGTATCAAAGCTATATGCAAGCACCCCAGTTACAGTGTTAACGGTATCGCCAGTGCGTAGCGTATTTTCGGCAGATAAACCCGGTATAGGGTAAATTGGCTCAATATTTTGTAAAGTTGAGCCATCGTCTAAAAGAATTTTTTTAGTTAAGTTATTCGCTTCAAGTGTGTTGGCAGCATCACCGGGCAGGGCAACTTGTGTACCTTGATACAAACGCTCAGTTGCCAGCTCTATTTCACCATAGCGTCCTAAACCAAAGTTATTAGTCACTATTAATGGCTGCTCTAGTGTAATAAGCATGCCTTCAAATGCTTCTAAATTTGTTGTATTTGTAACTGGGAGTGAGATTTTAGTTGCTGATACAGTTAAACCCGAATTGCAAACGGCCACTTGGGTAACGCTACCAATTTGAGTGGCATTGAAATACTCTTCAACACTGCCTTGTACACGCACATGGTCGCCTACACTCACATTTGCTGCTGCAAAATAAACAAAGATGCCTTCAGAGGTTAGTGGGTTAGTATCGTCATCAACAGGTAAAGAGCTAATAAAAAAACCTTTTAACTGATTGTCACCTTGGAAGTTGGCCGTTACAACCCCTTCTAACTCTACTGTAGTATTAACCAATGGGCTGGCAGCACCAGTACCTTGAATGGCGTTAATGGTTGTTTTATCGTTGCCACATATCAGTGGTTCAAGTGGCTCTGGTTCAGGTTCAGGTGTTGTGCCGCTACCAAAAAAACCTAGCCCTGAAAAGTCGTTTTTATCAAATTGTAGCCATTCGTCACTTGGGTTAAAAGTGGAGTCAGGGGTTGCCCGACCAATAAGAATATTTTCCTTACGGCGTAGCGTTTTATCTTTTGTAGTTACGCCCCCGGCAGACCAAATTTCTTTTACCCCACGCTGCCCAAAACTGTCAATAACATTAGAGCCTTGCATTAGTACTAATGCGTCGTCACCATTAAAGTTAACTGCACCACTAAATAGCTGAGCTTTTAATTTAAGCTCATCATTTGCTCTAGAGTCTGAAGTGACAATAACATAGGTACTGTTTGCAGCAAGCAACCCCGTAAGCTCTTCAGTTACACTGACTGATCCAGAGCCATTTGAATACAAGCTAAGTGAGTAGCCATTTAAAGAAACCTCTGCGGATGATGTGTTATAAATCTCAATAGCTTTATTAAAGCCACTTCCCTCAACATATTCAGAAATTATCAGTTCGGCAGAGGCTGATGCACTAATGCTTGCAATAATAAGCGCTAATGGGGTTATTTTTGTTTTAAACATTGGTCATTATTCCCGTTTATAATTCCAGATAGGATATTAGTTTAGAGAATAAATATTACAAAAATAATATTCAGTGTGAATGATTGTAAATGCAAAGTAAGGCGGGCTTGTTGCCCGCCTTGTAAGGCTTACTTTTTAGCTAAGTATTGTGCAGCTTGCTTAGCAAAATAGGTAAGAATACCGTCGGCGCCAGCACGTTTAAATGCCAGTAGCGACTCCATAATAGTGGCCTCTTCAGCTAACCAGCCGTTATCAATAGCAGCTTTGTGCATAGCGTATTCCCCACTTACTTGATAAGCGAAGGTTGGCACGCCAAACTCATCTTTAACTCGGCGTACAACATCCAAATATGGCATGCCAGGTTTAACCATTACCATGTCGGCGCCTTCTTGCAAATCAAGCGCGACCTCGCGAATGGCTTCGTCAGAATTAGCTGGATCCATTTGATAGGTTTTTTTATCAGCACCCTTTAAGTTACCGGCAGAGCCTACCGCGTCTCTAAATGGGCCATAATAGCTTGAGGCGTATTTAGCTGAGTAAGCCATAATGCGAGTGTGAATGTAGCCATCGGCTTCAAGTGCCTCGCGAATAGCGGCAATTCTGCCATCCATCATGTCCGAAGGGGCAATAACGTCAGCACCTGCTCGGGCGTGCGACAGTGCTTGCTTAACTAGTATGTCAGTTGTGATGTCGTTAATTACATAGCCACTTTCATCAATAATGCCGTCTTGTCCGTGGGTGGTAAACGGGTCTAGCGCGGCATCAGTAATTACACCTAACTCAGGGAATGCTTCTTTTAATGCACGTACTGTACGTTGTGCTAAACCATCATCGCTATACGCTTCTTCAGCATGTAATGACTTTTTGTCGGCCGGTGTTACCGGGAAAATAGCAATGGCGGGCACACCGAGCTCAACCAGTTCTTTGGCTTCTATAAGCAGTAAGTCAATTGATAAGCGCTCGATACCGGGCATTGATTCAATTGCTTCACGACGGTTTTTACCTTCGAGTACAAATACCGGATAAATAAGATCATTAACGCTAAGCTGGTTTTCAGCCATAAGACGGCGTGAAAAATCATCGCGGCGCATTCTGCGCATGCGAGTATATGGGAAAAGATCTAGACCAGATTGGGCCATATTTATACGCTCCTACTTTGGGATTGTGGGATTGGAAAATTAATCACTTGGTTACGACCATGCTGCTTGGCAAAATACAGTGCTTTGTCGGCACGTTCGGTAAAAATTTCAGGATTATTTATATCTTCAGCAACGCTAGTATACACTCCCGCGCTGATTGTAAATGAAATAGTAGTGCCAGCCACATGCACATTATTAGTAGCAATAGCGTGGCGAATTTTTTCAGCAATGGCTATCGCGCCATCATTTTGGGTGTTGGGCAATAGCACCACAAATTCTTCGCCGCCGTAACGTGCTACTTCATCAAGCGGGCGTTGTAATTGCTTTTTAATAGTATCAGCAGCAGTACGAATAACCTGATCGCCAGTTAGGTGGCCATAGGTATCGTTTATTACCTTAAATTTGTCTATATCAAGCATAATAACACTTAATGGTGTTTGTTCGCGACGCGAGCGGCGCAACTCCATCACTAATTTTTTATCAAAAAAGCGTCGGTTTTTAATACCAGTTAAGGGATCTTCCATGTTTAGCTGTTCAAGCTCACGGTTTTTTTCTTCTAGTTCTCTTAGTGTTACTTGTAACTCAAAAGTACGCTCATCTACTTGTGTTTCGAGCTCTTGACGCACGCTTTCTTGTAAAGATAGCCGCTCATGTAATAAGGCATCTTGGGCAGCACTTTTGGCTATTAAGGTTTGTTGAGTAGTTACTTGTTCATCGCGCTGTAAAATAAAGAGTTTCATCACCGCATATCCAAGGGAGAAAGCGCAGCTAAGAGAGCAAATAAACACAAAAGCCACTCTACTGTTTGTAAATATATAAAGCCCTGAAACAGTAATAATAAAATAAACAATTGCGGCTAAAAAGCTGCATAAAGCTAGCAAAAGTGCTTTTTGGGGTTCTGATGGGTTTTGGCGAATACAAAGTAAGGTTGTTACAACATAGTAGCCTAAAACAATGGGAGTGGTAATAAGGCAAAATAAGGTGACAACAAGTGTGGGAAAAAGCCAAATAAACGCAATAAGCAGTGCATATATAGCTATTATAATTTTTTGCACTTTAAACCATGTAACGGTTTTAGGCTGGCATACCTGTTGCTGTAGAGGTAAAAAAAGTACCGTTATCAGCATCACCAACATGGGGATCATAAGTTGTACTGTGCCCGCAGAACGTGTGTGGATGAAACTAAAGCCACAAATAAAATATAATAAGATGCTGAGCATTAATGTTATAGCGCCCGTATAAGCAAAGTATTGCTTACGCGAAAAAGCATATAAAATAAGACAGCTAATCGCTAAAGAAAAAACAAAGCCAATTAATAATCCGTAAAGCAAATTAAGCTTACTTTTATATGTAAAGAGCGCATCTGCCTGCCATAAGGTTAAAGGCACGCGTAATCCTGAGCTATTGCTCACTTTAACGATAACAGTGGTATTACTGTGAGCAGGAAGCGTTAATTTTACCAGCAAAGGTTCGTTTTTTATTTGTTGTTGTGGCAGTAAAGGAGGGGCATTAATATTTATTGAGGAGGATCGTCGCTTATCGAGTAAGTGATATACCTGTACTTCATTTAATAGCGGATTATCGATAGAGAGTATTGGCGTTACGCGTGTATTGAGCGTGTTTTTAATTGTAAATTGGATCCAAACAGGGCGTTGTTCAACGCCTAAATTAAGAGGTTTGTTGGTTAACGTTTGCCACTGTTTAAGATCGCTCTGCTGGGCGGTTGTTATAGATGTAGGCGCAAAAGAATAATAAATAGAGTTTATTTTTTCAGATGTAAACTGCTCATCTATCTCTATCGTATTAGCGGCTGCTAAACCAGCAAAAAGGATAGTTAATAGACTTAATAACACCCCAATAACTTTCATTACTTAGCTTTTAAATCAAAAATATTATAAAAATTTAGAGTCGTTTGCTGCGCTATTGCCTCAGGAGTAAGGTTATATAATTGGGCAATTGTTTCGCACACATAAGTTAATAAGGCAGGTTCATTACGGCGAGATTTAGGCTTTGGGTTAACGGTGCGCGGAATCAAAAAAGGCGCATCAGTTTCTATTAGCAGTTTATTAAGAGGGATACTGGGGATTAATTGTTGTAGTTCTTTTCCACGGCGTTCATCGCAAACCCAGCCGGTAATGCCTATATAAAGCCCTAACGCTAAGTAGCTTTTTAATGCCTGAGCGTTACCTGTAAAGCAATGTAATACGCCGCGTACATTAAATTCTTTTAAAATACTGAGCATGTCTTCGCTGGCATCACGTTCATGCAAATATACAGGTAAGTTTAGCTGTTCAGCTAGGGCAAGCTGGCGTCTAAGTACACTTCGTTGTACATCGCGAGGCGAAAAATCACGGTTATAATCAAGGCCGCACTCCCCAATGGCTATAACTTGTTTATGGCTTGCAAGTTGAGTGAGTTGCGTCTCAAGCTCATCAGAAGCCGATTTAGCATCGTGAGGATGTACGCCTGCTGTAGAAAATTGCTGATGCGCTATAGCCAGCTCAAGCGACTGCTCACTGGCTGCTACATCGCAGCCTATAATCAGCATATGCTTTACTCCCGCAGCATTAGCGCGGGCAATAATATCTTGATGCTGTTTATCAAACTGATGGTTAGTTAAATTAACCCCAGCATCAATTAAGCTGTATGGCATTATTGAGTACGTTTAACGCGTATAGAGCGGTTTTGACCTTCTTTTTTTAATAAAAAAGAATTAAATACACCACGACTAATAACCACGTTGTCATCTTCTTTTAGCGTTATGCCGTCAGATCCAATTTGGCGCCATTGTTGGCCGTTTTCTAGAGTAATAATTAACTCACCATAAGCTGCTTCTTTAATGGCTGATACAGTTGAGCTAATAGAGCTGTCATTTTCTTTCGCAATATTTTTATGCTCTAAACCAAACTCTTCTGCTTGTGTTACCGCTACAGCAACAGGTGCGGTGGCTTCTGTATTTGTTGGTGAGAGTGTTTTATTTACAGTAGGCTTGCTCAGCGGTTTACCGGCAACCGTATTATCGTAACAAAGCAGGCGGTTAAAGTCGTTTTCAATAAAGCTACATGCTTGCAGTGCTTGCTCGTTAATAGCTGTGGCTGCAAAAGTCGGTGCGCTTAACAAAACTAATAGTGAGAGTAGTTTTTTGTTCATGTTATTCCTCAGATTCTTGTTGTGGTTTAGCGGTATAAAATTTAGCTAAAATTAGGCCTAGCTCAAACAAAATAAGCATAGGTAGCGCTAATAAAGTTTGTGACAATACATCGGGCGGTGTTAAAAACATCGCTACTACAAAAACACCCACTACAATATAGGGACGTTTTTCTTTTAAGCTTTGCGTTGTTGTAGCGCCGCTCCAGCACAGCAGCATAATGGCTACTGGAATTTCGAAAGCGACACCAAAGGCAAAAAATAGTTTTAGTACAAACCCTAAGTAGCTACTAATATCCGGTGCTAAGGTGAGCATTGCAGGACCCGCACTGGTAAAAAAGCCTAAAATAATTGGCAGTACTACAAAGTAGCAAAAGGCAATACCACCATAAAACAAAAAGATGCTTGAGGCGAGTATTGGCATTAACATGCGTTTTTCGTGCTTATACAATCCCGGAGCTATAAAACCCCAAACCTGGTGTAATATCCACGGAATAGAGGCAAATAATGCGACAAATAACGTTAGTTTAAAAGGGGCAAAAAATGGCGCTGTGACATCAGTTGCTATCATGGTTGCAGTGCTTGGCAAATGTGAAATTAATGGCGCTGCAACAAATGTATAAATGTCGTTTGCAAAATACACTATTGCAATAAAAATAACTAAAATGCTTAATAGTGATTTAATCAGCCGATCGCGTAATTCAATTAAATGCGCGACAAACCCCGATTTTACTTCCTCAGCCATTATTTTTTATACCATTTAGTAAGTTGACCACAAAGTGAGAAATTAATTTCACTTTGTATCATCAATATTTTGCTTATTAGAGGGATCGATTTGAGTTTTTTTATAACTGTGGGTCACAGACTGAGCGGCCTGTTGTAGTTCAGTTAGTGAACTTTGTAGTTCAGGACTTAAATCGGTTAAGTTTTGTTGCTCCGCTTTTTTAAGGTTTTCGTGTAATTCGTGCACACGCAACTCTTCGCTCACTTCAGCTTTCACTGAGTTAGCAAGCGACTTTGCAGTTTTTATCCAGCGGCTTACCGTTCTAATTGCTACAGGTAAACGCTCTGGACCAAGCACCACTAAACCAACAATTAAAACAACAATTAGCTCCCACATCCCCATGCTAATTAAACCTTGTTATTGTCTTTATTTTTTTCAGTATCGGCAGAATCAAGCGGTGCACTTTCTTCTGATTTTTGAATCTGCTCTGGCTTTTCTTTATCTGTATTTTGTTCGTCAGACATTGCTTTTTTAAAGCCTTTAACTGCTCCACCTAAATCACCACCAATACCGCGTAATTTTTTAGTGCCAAACAAAAGTACAATAATTGCTAATACAATCAATAACTGCCAAAGACTAATACCGCCAAATCCCATGTTTATCTCCCGTTTTCATAATTATAAAGTGTATATTTTAAATACTAATTATACGCCTAAAAATGTAAATAGCACTTAGTTTATGTGCTACGCCATGCTGCTATAAAACCAATAATAGCGCTACTTATAGCGATACTTGCAGCAATTAAATCGTGCTGTAAATAAAATAATGCAGCAATAACCATAGCCGCACTGCTAAACAAACCTAAAACCAAAGGTTTATGAGATCTCTTCGGAGCCTGTACTTGAATTTGTGATGGGCGTTTTAAGCTTTGATAAATTAGATCGGGCAGCTCTGGCATTTTTTCGGCCCAAAAGGGTAATTGTGCATACATTTGCTTTATAACCGATAACGGACCAACTTGTTGCTTAACCCAGTCTTCTAAAAAGGGCTTAGCGGTTTTCCATAAATCTAATTGTGGATAAAGCTGGCGGCCTAAACCTTCAACATACAGTAAGGTTTTTTGCAGTAATACCAATTGTGGTTGTACCTGCATATTAAAGCGCCTTGCAGTATTAAATAAATTAACCAATACATGACCAAACGAAATTTCAGCTAAAGGCTTATTAAATATAGGTTCGCAGACAGTGCGAATAGCAAATTCAAACTCTTCAATACTGGTGTCGGGCGGTACCCAACCCGAGTCCACATGCAACTGCGCAACTTGGCGATAATCACGATTAAAAAAGGCTATAAAGTTTTCCGCTAAATAGCGTTTATCTTCTTTGTTTAAGGTGCCTACAATACCGCAATCTATACCAATATATTTAGGGTTTTCGGGGTGCTCACGAGAAACAAAAATATTACCTGGGTGCATGTCAGCATGAAAAAAGCTGTCTCTGAACACTTGGGTAAAAAACACTTCAACGCCACGCTCAGCCAGTAGTTTCATATTGGTGTTTTGCGCTAATAAAGCATCAGTATCTGATACCGCAATACCATAAATACGCTCCATTACTAATATATTATGGCGGCTGTAATCGCTATAAACGGTAGGGATGTAAAGCGAATCTGAGTCTTCAAAGTTACGTTTAAGTTGAATGCCGTTTGCACCTTCGCGCATTAAATCAAGTTCATCAAGTAGAGTCTTTTTGTACTCTTTTACTACTTCCACAGGACGCAGACGTTTTGACTCGTGGTGTACTTTTGCTAACACCTTAGCGAGCTTTTCCATTAAGGCTAAGTCGGCGTTAATTTGTTGATTAATGTTAGGGCGGATTACTTTAATAACTACATCTTGCTCTATACCATTTGTGTCAACTAACGTTGCGGTATGTACTTGTGCTATTGATGCCGACGCCAGTGGTGTTTGTGAAAACTCACTAAAACGCTCGCTTATGTCATTAATTTCGAGAGCTTTTTCTATTATTTTTTGTGCAAGTTCGCCGGGAAAAGGTTCAACCTGATCTTGCAAAAATGCCAGCTCTAATGCAATTTCGTGCGGCAGTAAGTCACGACGCGTAGAAAGCATTTGGCCAAACTTAACCCATACTGGGCCAAGCTGTTGTAGGGCTAAACGTAATCGCAGCCCTGCGGGCTTATCTTTATGCTGATTACGCAGCCAAAATAAACTACCTCGGGCTATTTTCGCAAACCAAGGGATTTTATGTTTTGGTACTAACTCATCTAATCCGTAGCTAAGCAGTGTTTTAGTGATGTAATACAGTCGTGCAGTTGACACAAAAAATCCTTAGCGGGTAGTCAAAGTGGTTAGTAAGGCATTAATGCGTTGTTCTATAGCAGCAACTTGGCCTTTAAGCTCACGGTTTTGTTGTTTAAATTGTTTAAGCTCTAACGGATGAATGGTAATTGCCAATTCATCTTGGCATAAGCTTGTTAGGGTGCGGCTTAACTGCGCTTTTGCTTTATTGCCGTGTTGCTGGAGCGTTTTGAAGTGTAAATATAATTGCTGTGCGGGAGCATCACCAAGGTGCGATGAAAGCTGCTCAGGCCAATCTATATCTAGTGTTGAAAATGCATTGCTATAGGTTTGAGCTATGTTTAAATCGCCTTGTAAATCAAGTTTGTCTTGGCGAATTAGCTGGGTAAGCATGGCTGGGTTTTTTAGCGCAAGCAGGGTGTTAAGGTCGGCGCTAATCATGCAATCTGCGTCTGTATCACTGGTTGCGCTATATAAATGAAGTTGCTTGTCGCTAAACACTAGCAGCAGCTTTAGCTGAGAGCCCCTAACATCAACGACTAAGCGCTGATGCTTAACTGCTGCCAACTTTCCCGATAGGCTTGTATCGAGTTTAAGTGCTTGATTAAGTATTCGCTCCACGAGCGAAAGTACTAAGTTGGGTAACATAAAAAAATCAGTTGAGGGAGCCTCAGTAGAATTTTTTTCGGTTGCTTGCTCAAGCGCCATAATTATTTACCTTAGTACTTAAAGCCACGATGCAGCGCAACAATACCACCGGTTAAGTTTTGATAAGTGGTTTGCTCAAAGCCTGCATCAGACATCATGCTTTTAAGCGTGTCTTGATCTGGATGCATACGAATCGACTCAGCTAAATACTTGTACGATTCGCTGTCGTTTGCCACTAACTTACCCATAGTTGGTAATAAGTTAAATGAATAAAAGTCGTATGCTTTACTGAGTATTTCATGCTCTGGCTTTGAAAACTCTAATACCAGTAAGCGCCCGCCTGGTTTTAAAATGCGGTACATTGAACGTAATGCTTTGTCTTTGTCGGTTACATTACGTAAACCAAATGCAATAGTGATCAGATCAAAGCTATTATCTGGGAATGGTAAGGCTTCAGCGTTCATTTGCACGTAGTCAATATTGCCAACTAAGCCTAAATTATGGAGTTTTTCACGGCCCACTTTTAACATAGACGAGTTAATATCACCGAGTATAACCTGACCGGTTTCTCCGACTAGTTGGCTAAATTTTGCAGTTAAATCGCCCGTACCACCGGCTAAATCTAAAACATGGTGGCCTTTACGAACGCCAGAGCTGGCTATTGTTTGACGTTTCCATAAACGATGTACCCCAAAAGACATTAAGTCATTCATTACGTCATATTTTGCCGCAACTGAATGAAATACGTCTGCAACCATTGAGGCTTTATCGTTTTCGGCTACCGTTTTATAGCCAAAATGCGTGGTCTTTTGTGGTGTTTCGCTCATCATTAATCTCTATCGTGGTAATAAAGACTAGTGTACTTGATTGTGCCCTGAAGGTGCAATTTGAATATGATTTATCAGCTAATTAATGCTCCGCAGTAAAGCTATTTTGCCCTAAAGAGCGTGCTTTAAATGCCGCATTAGAAGCACTTTTAGTTAATTGCTCAAAGTCAGCTTGTTGTTGCTGCGCAATCCCCAAAGAGAGCTTAATTGCAGGTAATGCCAGCGCGTTTTTTGAGCTGATAAAGCGCAGCTTTGCAACACCAGCGCGTACTTTTTCTGCAATTAAATTGGTTGTTTCACAATCTACGTCGGTAAGTAGTACAGTAAATTGATCTTTTGCAGTACGCCCCGCTAGGCCGCTTTGAAACACATATTTTTGTACTTGTTTAGCCACTTTGCTTAAAATTGCTTCTGCGATTACATCGCCAAAGTTATCAATAAAGTGATCTAAATTGTCTATTTGAATAGCAATAGCACAAACCGGTTTATGTTGATTTGCCCATATTTGCACTTGCTTGGTTAAATAATGGCGTTTATACAAGCCAGTTTGACTATCAATAATATGTTGTTTACGCAGGGTGTTAAGCTGCTTTTTAGTTTTTTCGTGGAGTTGTTTAGCATTACTTAATTGTTGTTTAAACTGTTTGTGTTGCGTTAACAGTGTTGCTGTTTGCTGATCTAGCCTTGTAAGTGCGATCCGGCTATTTTTAATGTTATTTTCATCAAGCGAATGCATACACTCGCTAATATGGCCGGCAAAATTAATAAATTGTTTTTCAGTGTGTTGTGCGCTTTTAGACAGCGAGTTAATTACCCCATTAACATTCTCTATCATCGACACTTCAGTGGCATGGCCTTGATTTAAATGCTCAAAATAGAGTTGCTCGGTAAATAAACTGTCAATAAGAGTGTTACTTGCAATAGCGCGCTCAATGGCGCTATTAAGGTCGTTGTTTACTTGGCTAATATAAGTATAAACAACCTGATAATTAAGTGGTGTAGGTGGCAAAGCATGGCGCTCTAAAAATACACACACTTTTGTCATTTTATCTTGTGCTACAGTCATAGAGTCATGGAACATCATTTGCAAATACCAACTAAATACATATGCGTATTAATTTATAAACTCATCCAATGAAGCGTTTCGCATCCAAGCACTTGTACCATAATCATTATATCGGTTATTTAAAAGTAAAAACGACAGTTAGTTATCTAAATTGTAACTTTAGCAACATAATGGCTGCTTTTATCATCAATTACTTTTTGTTTCATTCAAAAGCATGTTTTATTACTGGTTATTAAATACCAACCTACTTATATCAGTCGTATTAGTTTTTGCGTGCTTGGTCGTATTTATCTTGCTATTTATTTAGCCTGCGATAGGTTTACAAAATCTATTTAATTGTGAAGCTATATAATAATGAATCAACTTTTATCTCGACCATTACGCCACTCGCTACTGGGAATTACTTTTTTATGCACCTTAAGTGCATGCCAAACAACCTCACTTAATGCCGATAAGCAATTTACTCAAGTTGCCGAAAACATTGTGCAAAATAGACAAGATGCTAGCCCCTACAGTAATAATCCTCAGGGTGTAGATGGCTACTTACTACCTAACTTAACTGCCGAGTATTTAGCGCAAGAATATAAAAAAAATACCCAGCTACTTGCCGATTTAGATACGGTAAACATTGATAAGTTAAGTGATGAAAATCGGATTAACTTTAGTATTTTGCGTGCTCAAGTGCAAAATAGCGTGGATGAGTATGTATTTAATGCCCACTATATGCCGCTTACATCTGAATATGGGTTTCATTCAAGCTTGTCGTTTATGGTTAAAAGTTCACAATATAAAACGTTACAAGATTATAAAAATTATTTAGCGCGATTAGCTCAGGTACCACGCTTTTTTGAGCAAAATATTTATTGGATGAAACAAGGTTTAGCTATAGGGTTAACGCAGCCTAAAGCTGTACTTAAAGGTTATGAAGATTCAATTAGTGTTTATATTGTTGATGATGTAACACAATCTGAATTTTATCAGCCATTTTTAACGAATACTGCAGGCTTAAGTAGCAGCGAATTTTATGAGCTGCAACTCCAAGCTAAAACAATAATTAAAGAACAAGTAATAGCAGCATATAAAGATTATCTCACCTTTTTTACTGAAGAGTATCAAGCAGGTGCTCGAGACAGTATTGGTATTTCGGCAACGCCTAATGGGGCTGCTTTTTATGCTAATCGCGCCAAGCATTACACCACTACAGATATGACCCCAAAAGAAATTCATGAGTTGGGCCTAAAAGAAGTGGCACGTATTCGTAGCGAAATGGAAGAGGTAATAAAAGAAGTTGGTTTTAAAGGCACGTTCGCTGAATTTATCCACTTTTTACGTACTGATCCGCAGTTCTACGCAACTACTCCAGAGCAGTTACTAAAAGAAGCTGCTTATATTGCTAAAAAAATGGATGCGCAACTGCCTAGATTATTTCATACCTTGCCGCGCAAACCTTATGGCGTAGTGGCTGTTCCCGCCAATATTGCTCCTAAATATACTACAGGGCGTTACTCGGGTTCGAACCGCGACGATCAAGCTGGTTATTACTGGGTAAACACTTATGCGCTAGATAAGCGACCTCTTTACGCGCTAGAGGCGTTAACGCTGCATGAAGCTGTACCAGGGCACCATTTACAAATATCACTTAATGCTGAGCTAGAAAATTTGCCGAGTTATCGTCGTGATGCTTATTTATCAGCATTTGGCGAGGGGTGGGGGCTTTATTCTGAGTACTTAGGAATAGAAGCTGGGTTTTATCAAGATCCATATAGCCGTTTCGGACGTTTAACCTATGAAATGTGGCGCGCTGCACGTTTAGTTGTTGATACGGGAATGCATATGTATGGCTGGAGCCGTGAACGCGCGATGAACTTTATGGGCGATAACACTGCTTTGTCGTTGCACAACGTTAAAACTGAAACAGATCGTTATATTTCATGGCCTGCGCAGGCGTTATCGTATAAAATTGGAGAATTAACTATTAAGCGCTTACGTAAAGAAGCGGAGCAGGCCCTTGGCCAAAAATTTGATGTGCGAGAGTTCCATCATCAAGTGCTACGCCATGGTTCAGTACCGTTATCTGTACTTGAGCAGCAAATTCGTTTGTATATTAAAAACGAACTAGCTAAACAGGATATTTAATTAATCCGCATCAATCGTAATGGCTTATATTAGGGTCTGTTTATCTTTCAAGGTTAAATTTGCAGCAGTGTGTTTGGTATTTAGGCAAGGCAGAGCCTATGTGGTGTGGTTACTCCCCATAAATAGGCGATAACGTAGCATCAATGCCAAACATGCGCTGCCCGAAGGGTTCTGCCTAGGGGCGATTGACTCTTTGTGGCTCGGTTTTTACTTAGCCCACTAGGTTACAAACCTCGCGCCGTGATTAAATCGCCCCTAGTTTGAACAAATTTCAATCCGCAAAGGTCAACAGACCCTAGGGTTATAAATTAATAAAATGCGCATATCATCTATAATAAGTGATATGCGCATTTGTCTATTGAAGCCATTTTCATTTATTGGCGAAAAAGTACTGCAGAGGGGTTTTGAGTGAACAATTTTATAGTTCTAAGTATTAATGTATTTGCGAGCCTTTTTATTGTTGTATTAGGGTTTATAGTTTTATCGGTTATTATTTTTTATTTTAGAGATATAACCCAAACAAAGCATGCAATTAGGCGCAACTATCCGGTAATTGGTCGGTTTCGATATTTTTTTGAGCGCCAAGGAGAATTTTTCCGCCAGTACTTTTTCGCACTTGATAGAGAAGAAATGCCGTTTAATCGTGCTGAACGTAGTTGGGTATATCGCGCTGCAAAAGATGTTGATCATACTGCTGCGTTTGGCTCGACTCAAAGCCTTGAAGTAACCGGTACAGTGATGTTTATGAACTGTGCATTTCCTACTTTAGATGAAGAAGCGCTCGATCCTAGTAATGTGACTTTAGGCCCTTACTGTAAAACACCTTACACCACTAATTCAATATTTAATATTTCAGGTATGAGTTTTGGTGCTTTGTCAAAACCTGCAGTACGTGCTTTATCTAAAGGAGCTAAGCTTGCTGGCTGTTGGTATAATACCGGTGAAGGCGGTTTAAGCCCGTATCATTTAGAAGGCGGGGGAGATATTGTATTTCAAATTGGTACTGCTAAATACGGTGTGCGCGACGATAATGGCAATTTAAGCACTGCTAAATTAAAAGAAATAGCAGCTCACGAACAAGTAAAAATGTTTGAAATAAAGCTAAGCCAAGGCGCTAAACCAGGTAAAGGCGGTATGTTACCAGGGCGAAAAGTTAACGCTGAAATTGCAAAAATACGCGGTATTCCCGAAGGGCAAGATTCAATTAGCCCTAATGGCCATCTTGAAATTAAAAAGCCGTCAGATATTCTTGATATGTTGGCAACCGTACGTAACGCAACCGGTAAACCAACCGGCTTTAAAGCGGTAATTGGTGAGTATACTTGGTTAGAAACTCTTTTCGCTGAAATAAATCATCGCGGTGTTGAGTCAGCGCCCGACTTTATTACTATTGATAGTGCAGACGGTGGCACAGGCGCCGCACCACAGTCATTATTAGATTCAGTGGGCTTACCACTGCGAGAAAGCTTGCCATTAGTAATTAACTTGTTAGAAAAACATGGGCTCAGAGAGCGAGTAAAGGTTATTGCCTCAGGTAAGTTAATCGTACCCTCTAAAGTTGCATGGGCATTAGCACTGGGGGCTGATTTTGTTGTATCTGCTCGCGGCCATATGTTTGCACTAGGGTGTATTCAAGCAATGCAATGTAATAAAGACACTTGCCCTACAGGGATCACCACGCACGACAAGCGCCTGCAACGTGGCTTAAATGTGGCAGACAAAGCACAGCGTGTGGCAAACTATAATAAGTATGTGCACTATGGAGCGGGCTTAATCGCGCACTCGTGCGGCGTATCTAGTGCGCGAGAGTTAAAACGTGAACATGTGCGTATAGTTCAAGAAAGTGGTCTTTCAGAGCCATTAGATAAAATTTACGAAAATTATAAATAACACAGTGAGCATTAAATATATGAGTGCTTAAGCGCACTAAACTAAGCTGCTTTTTTATGCACTCAATATTTATTAGGTCATTAATTATTTATTATTTGCTTGAATGCCGGTAATTTTTAAACGCTCTAATTCACAGCTAAATAAAAATTCCAGCACTTCTAAATGACGACGAACTTCATCAATATTTCGCCCTACAGCATATAAACCATGGCCACGTATAAGCACTCCGTGTTCAATAGGTGTGTGTAAATGATGGTCGCTTACCAATAAACTTAAATGATCTATGTCTTGGTCGTTATTAAAAATAGGAATGCTTAGGGTTTCTAAATGCGAGGTAAAACCGGTTAAAGCTTTTTGCATTTCGTAGCCAGTTAAATCGAGTTTATGACTTTTTGTTATTTGCGAAAGCACGGTAGCCGCAACAGAATGCGTGTGCAGTACACATTGCGCTTCGGGAATTAGCTGATACAAGCTCAAGTGCAGTTGTGTTTCGGCTGAGCGTTTTTTTGTTCCTGCCAAAGGCTTGCCTTGTAGATCTAGCTGTAAAAAGTGCTCATTGGTCAACTTGCCTTTATCTTGGCCACTAGCTGTTATTACAAAGCCCGACTCAGTTCTTGCTGAAAAATTCCCACCGGTTGCGGGTATCCACTCTTTTTGGCTAACCCACTTCCCAGCTTCAATAAGTTGCGAAATAGCGGTATTGTTGTTTTGCATATATTCCTCACAAACGAGCATCAGTTAATTGTATTTAGACGGCTAAACTTCTATATTAAGTGATGGTAGCACCGCTTTGCGTGCAAAACCACAATTAAGGATATAGAGTGTTAATAACTAAGCTATCAGCATAAGGTATGTTTTATCAAACTCTAATAACAATTAAGTTGGTTTAGCTAAAAACACTAAAAACTTAAAAGAGGGCGGCACAAAACTATGTCAACTTTAACACTTACATTATTGCAAAGCTCACTACACTGGCTCGATAAAGACGCTAATTTAGCTATGTTTAATAAGCAGCTAGATGCAGTGACTCAGCAGTCAGACTTGATTTTACTGCCCGAAACCTTTGCCACAGGCTTTGCAATAAACTTAGATTGCGCTGAGCCTGAAAACGGCAAAGTACTTACCTGGTTAAAGGCGCAAGCGCATAAACATAACGCAGTAATTGCAGGCTCAGTATTTGTTACGCAAGGCAGTAAAAAGGCCAATCGGTTTTATTGGGTGCAGCCCAATGGAGAAGTAGACTTTTACGATAAGCGTCATTTGTTTTGTTTAGGCAACGAAGGCGACTTTGTAGTAGCAGGACAAGCGCGCAAAGTGTTTACTATTAATGGCTTTAAGCTATTACCACAAGTGTGCTACGACCTACGCTTTCCGGTATTTCAGCGCAATAACAACGATTACGATGTAATGATTAATATTGCTAATTGGCCCGCAGTGCGACGCCATGTTTGGGATACATTATTAATGGCGCGAGCGATGGAAAATGTATGTTATGTGGTTGGGGTAAATCGCATTGGTGATGATGCCAATGGTGTTGCTCACAATGGTGGCACAGCGGTATATGACTTTAAAGGTGATGCTTTAGTAAAAGCTGCAGATAATAGCCAAGCGCTAATAACCACTACTTTACACAAAGCACCATTAAATGACTTTAAGGCTAAATTTCCGGCGCATTTAGATGCGGATGCTTTTAACTTAGTATAAAGCAGCTTAAATTAGCCAGCGGCTAATTAAGTGTTAAAATAGCCGCTGATATTTATTGGCGGCAGCACTATGAACAACTCTTTAATTACTCCAGTTATTTTAGCGGGCGGCATTGGCTCTCGTTTATGGCCGTTGTCGCGCCAAGCAATGCCAAAACAGTTTTTACCCTTACTCGATGCTGAACCTACTGGGCAGTCGTTATTACAAAATACCCTAACACGGGTAACCGGTAGGGTATTCAATCGAGCTATTTTAGTGTGTAACGAACAGCACCGATTTATTGCCGCTGAGCAAGCTGCTAGTGCAAATCCGCGCGCATTACTTTTAGAGCCCACAGGTAAAAATACTGCCCCAGCAATTGCTTTAGCTGCGCATTATGCGCTACAAAATGGCATAACAGGGCCACTGTTAGTTATGCCAGCGGATCATCATATAAATAATTTTAACTTACTCACCGAGCAGTTACACGGCGCGACAATATTAGCTGAGCAAGGTAAATTAGTTACCTTTTCTATTACGCCTACCGAGCCACACACAGGTTACGGGTATATAAAACAAGGAAGCGCCATTACCGGTACTGACTGCTTTGAAGTAGCTGAATTTAAAGAAAAACCCAGCTTAACCACCGCAACAAGCTACCTGTTAGATGGAAGTTATAGTTGGAATAGCGGTATGTTTTTGTTTACTGCTGCAGCGTATTTACAAGAGTTGGCTCGCTTTGCACCTAAAATTGCCAATTGTGTGGCTAACGCCGCCAATTTTAGTCAGGACTTAGGCTTTACACGCCCCAGTGCAAAAACGCTCGAAGCTTGCCCGAGTGACTCCATAGATTATGCTATTTTAGAGCGCAGTGATAACGTAGTTGTCATGCCTGTTGCCTTAAACTGGAGTGACGTAGGTGGTTTTTCATCACTTGCTAAGTTGCTAAAAAAAGATCCGCAAGGCAACAATGTAAATGCTAATTATGTAGCGCAAAACAGTAAAAACAATCTAATAATAAGCGAAACCGATCATACTATTGCCACCTTAGGGGTAAGTAATTTAGCTGTTATTCATACCCACGATGCCACACTTATTGCGAATCAAAATGAGCTTGATGCACTGCCGTTATTACTCAAAAAAGTAGCGCTTACGCAAACTGACAAGTTAACCCACCACCAAGTTGTTTATCGGCCGTGGGGAAATTATCGTACCTTGGTAGAAAGCAGTGGATTTAAGGTTAAAAAAATAACCGTAAACAGCGGCGCTAAGCTCTCTACGCAGCGCCATCAATATCGTGCCGAGCATTGGGTAGTTGTATCTGGGGTTGCCGATGTATGCATTGATAAGCAAGCACTAACACTCAGTGCAGATCAGTCTTGTTATATTGCCGCTAAGCAAATTCATAGTTTGGCTAATAATAAAAATACACCGTTAATAGTAATTGAGGTACAAACAGGCACTATTTTAGATGAAAGCGACATTGAACGGTTTGATGATAAATATGGCAGAAACTAACAACGCTTTACTGCAGCCCTTTGCGTACACACCTTAAATACTCTTCTAAACTTTGCTGCCAAAGGTCGAGCGCTTCATTGATGGCGTTTTTTAGCGGCTTTTTATCAAGCATACGACGCTCTATTTTTTTCAGCGCTAAACCATAACGGTTAAAGCCCAGCTGTAGTGCGGTATTGGCTTGGCGATGTAATAATTTAATGCATTGCTCGGGCTGTTGTTCTACGAGCGCTTGGCAGTGATTTAGTTTACTGCGGGTAGAGAGCACAAACTCGTTATAAATAGACGACACTTCATCAATACTAAAAGAGCTGGTAAGCGTTTCGCTAGCGCTTGCGTCATATAAAGTATCAACCAAATCTACAGCTACAGTAGCCGTTTTAGTTGACTGTGAATCGCTTAGTGCTTGGCGCAATTTTTGGTGTTTAATAGGTTTACCTACAATGTCTTTTATACCCAGCGCTAAGTACTCTTTTACCTCACTAGGGCTTAAGCTTGCAGTAAAGGCTAGTACGGGAGTGCGCTGGTTTTTATGCTCAATTTTAGCCAATGTTTTAAGTACTTGTTGGCCGGTCAAATCAGGTAGGTTCATATCGAGCAGCACTACATCAAAATGATGCGCTTGCATTAACTCTATTGCAGTTTTACCGTCTTTTGCTAACTTAATTTTATGTTCGTCGTCGGCCATAAATTCTACGGCTATTTTTTGATTTAAATCTAAATCCTCTACTAACAACACCTTTAAACCGGTTAAATAATCTTTACTTTGATGACGTTGCGCTACTAGGCTGAGTTCGCCCAGCGCACACGTAATATCAAAGCTAAACACGCTGCCACTCCCTAGGCTACTGGCTATTTCTAACTTGCTATGCAGTTTTTCGAGTAAGCGGCTGGTTATTGCTAAACCAAGGCCTGTACCGCCTTTTTCTTTTCCGGCGCTACTTTGCACATAGGGTTCGGTTAGGTAGGCTATTTCGTCATTCTCGATGCCGGGGCCTGAGTCTTTTACGCTTATTTTAATAGTGTGTTCAAGTTGTTTTTCAGTGATTAGATCAATTTGAATTTTAACGCTACCTTGGTCGGTAAATTTAATTGCGTTACCCACAAGGTTAATAATAATTTGTCTGAGTTTTTGCTGATCGCAGTAGTAACAGGCTTGATCGGGTATATTGCAAAGTAGCTCAAACTTAAGTTGCTTTTGCTCTGCCAGAGGGCTTAGTAATAAGCATAAATTTTGTATCCAAGTTTTAAACTCAATATCTTCTTCGTAAAGAGCTTCGTCGCTTTGATCAAGGCTGGCGTAGTCGAGTACTTTATCAACCAGTAAATTAAGGGATTCGGCAGAGTTAATAATTGCCTCGCAATAGGCTTTATTGCGAGCATCACTTGTTTGGTTCATAACTAACTGAGCACTGCCTAAAATGCCGTTTAAAGGGGTGCGAATTTCGTGGCTGATAGTTGATAAAAACAACCCACGTATTTCTAGGTCTTTACGGGCTTTTTTAGTGAGCTTATTAAGATGCTGCTCTCTGCGCTCATTACACAACAGTGCCATGCCAGCGGCATAAAACATAGGTGCTATAACCCCGTTTAAAAAAAGTAACGAGCTAAACCAAGGGCTTAATAGGGTGTCATGTTGCTCAATTTTTTGCATAAATATCGAGCGGGCAATAAAGCTTACGGCAACTAAAGTTAAAATTATAATATAAACAATGCTGCCGTTGGGATAGGGCTTACGTGCATACTTTATAAATATAAACAGTAAAAATGCAGCTTCAGCTATATGCTGTATATCAGATATAAACAGCCTATCTTGAATAGATGGCGACAAAAAGCTGTAATAACCCAGCATTACGCTGCTAAAAGCAGTAAATGCACAAACAAGTTTAAAGCCAATACCGCGATAATCTAAAAACTGGCTAATAGCAAGGCAATGCACAATTGAGGCCGCAAACATCAATATATTGGCAATGCTAATGGCGACAAGTTCAGGGACTCGCCCGATCAGAGTAAAGCCAATAATAACGCCGAGCAATAAAACAGGATAAAAAATATAAAGCAGAGTGCCTGGAGTGTGTTTATTGGTGCGCCAGGTTAAAAAATTTAGCAGGGTCATTACAACCATAACGGCGATACTGGCAAAATATAGGGTAAAAGAGTCGAGCATTGAGGCACCAATAGCGTGTTATTAGATTAAAAGTATAACAATAATTACTTAACCGAAAATAGCTCAATATATTATTTAACACCTTGAGCTGTATTGAAATTAAAACGTATACTTTATTCGCTGGGGAGCGACTTATTATTTAAAATTTGAGCTTGCTGATTAAGCTTGCCCAGATACAAAAACAGACACGTATGTGCCTGTTTTGTGTTTAAACTAAAGTTTAAATTAACGTATTTCGTCTGGAATATGCTGCTGTGCCCACGATAGTAGCTCAATACGGTTACGACATTTTGTTTTTCTAAATGCGCTGTATAAATGAGTTTTAACTGTGTGTGGGCTAATGCTTAGCTCTTCAGCAATTTCTTTATTTTTTGAGCCATTACTCATTAATGAAATTATGGCTTTTTCGCGCTTGGTAAGTTTAACTGGCTCAATATCGCCTTCGGTAAGCTTATGCAGTGCATCTTTATTAAACTGCAACATACGATTTAATGCATTACACATTATATCTCTGCGATACCAAAGTTGATCTTCAAGTAGTAAGCGAATACCTTTCATCAATACATCGGCGTTATCTGTGGTGTAAAATACACCACGAATTCCGCTAAGTAAGGCACGATTAGCAAGCTCTGGGTTTTCATCCAAATTAAATAATACGATATCGCATTTAATCCGTAAATTAACCAGTTGCTCTTTTAATTTTCCCCACGCATCTTTGCTCGATGTTTCGATAAACAAAAGTCGTGTTCCTACAGGCACATCTAAAATATTGGTGCCTGTGGTTACGCTAATACCTTGCGTTTTTAACAAAGGTTCTAAAACGTTAATACCAATAGTGTTAATGGGCTCTTCATCTAATAACAAAAAGGCTGAACTGCTCATATTATTTTTACTCTTTTATAAAGCTTATGATTAAGTTTACCACGACCTCCACACCTTTTGTATTAGAAAGTCGCGTTGTAACGCAAAAAGCAAGTACGATATTATGATTATTTAAACATAAAATGTTGCAAATAAGTAATTATTTATTGATTGCGATTACAAAATAAAACAACCTAAAAAGCTTATAACTAATTGTATAAAATAAATAGCTGTTTATAGCGCCACTTTTTTGGTGTTTTGATAAGGAGGCCAGCCCATCTCTTTACCTGCAAGCATATGTAAATGAATATGATATACGGTTTGGCCACCATGTTCATTGCAATTCATGACCACTCGGTAGCCATCGTCGGCAAAGTTTAGTTGCTTGGCTAATTTAGCCGCTACTACATATAAATTACCTACTAAATGCGAGTTTTCAGGCGTTACATCGTTAATAGTAGCAATTGCCTTTTTGGGGATAATAAGTGCGTGAAATGGCGCCTGAGGGTTTATATCTTTAAAGGCGAGAGTATGCTCATCTTCATAAATAATATCAGCTGGGATCTCACGATTAATTATTTTAGTAAAAATAGTCTCTTGGCTCATTATATGGCCCCTAATTAAGTATGATTAAAGTAAGCTCCACTAATGACAAACTTTACAAGCAGTGTCAAACTGAAATCAAATAAAGGAGAAAATATGCGTAAATCAATATTATTAGGTAGTGCCGCAGCGCTATTGTTTAGTGTGTCGAGCATGGCAGAAAATATTCACTTTCCAGAAGAGTTTGTACCTCTGCAAGTTGGTGAGCGTGTTATTGAAAGCTCGATATTTAGCCGTGTTGATGACATAGAGCTAGCACCGGGTAGTTATAAATTAAAGCTTAAATATACTGACTTGTATGACCTAGGTTACGACGATCACGAAGTGGTAGAGTCTGAACCATTTTGGGTAAATGTAACTATTGAAGCAGGTAAAGATTATACTTTAGAGTTTAATCGTGCCAAAAATGCGGTTGCGGCTAAAGTATTTGCACAGTCGCCACAAGTAAGCTTAAAAGCAAAAGGAAGTGCACTGGCTGCGCCATTAAGTGTAATTTCTAATGCCCAGCTTACAAACACTGTGCCAGTACAGCAAGTTAGTAATACAACGGCAATGGCAACAAGCGCCAGCGAAGTAAGTAAACTCGTTGCACCTATTAATGGTAAGGGCATGCCTAGCGCAGCAGCAATGCTCGACTTTTGGTGGCAACAAGCAACTCCAGCTCAGCAACAAGCCTTTTTAGAAAAAGTAACCAAGTAGCTTTTTTATGCAATTAAAAAGGGCCGAATGTCGGCCCTTTTTGTATTTTAAACACTCGCTTATTAAGCTCGTTTTTATTTAAATAATTTATTCAAATAATGCGTCTATAGTGCCATGTGCTAGTGGGTGATAACCCGGGCGTGCTTTTAAGTACACGCTTTGTGCCCAGTCTTTTTTGCCGTTATCAATAAGTGACTTATAAAGCGGGACAATTAGCTTGCGACGACCAATACTGGTTAAGTGCTTATCAAGCGCCGGATAAATTGGCTGGTAGCCATTACCTACCGCTAGCATAAACCAAGCAAATGCACGCTCAGCGTTAGTTGATTGCGTTAAGTTATACGCAGTATCAAGCTCGCTCATATGTGTTTGGCTTAAATCGCGCGGTAAGTTATTTAAAAAGTGCAACCATTCATGCACCGACCAATTAGCTGTAGGCAATTGCGCTGCTGTGATATCGCCATTTAACCAAGTAGCTGTTGCTGTATCTACTTTATCAAAAGCATCTGATGTTGGATTAGGTGTATCGCTTGGTAAACCTGGCGCAAAAATCCATTCATTTACTTTATCCATGCTCACAATACCAGGGTACTTATCAATTAAGTTAGCTTTTAGGTAAGTAACAAATTGTGCAGTGGTTAAAGATTTAAAGGCAAATTCGTTAAAGTAAGTTTTTACAAAGGCGTCAAACTTATCGCGGCCATATTTTTCTTCTAGGTAAATTAAGAATAACTGCCCTTTGGTATAAGGTACAGAGCTAAACGCATCATCAGGATCGCGGCCATTAAGCTTTAAGTTAAGGCGCGTGTCTGGTGCATCAAGCGTTTTAATTTGGGCGCGAATACCTGCTGCATCAAGGGCTTGTTCCATTACTGCGCGGTCGCGACCAAATACTTCTTCCATAATGCGGTTTTCAACGTACGAGGTAAAACCTTCGTTTAACCATAAATCTTCCCAGGTTGCATTGGTAACTAAGTTACCAGACCAAGAATGAGCAAGCTCATGTGCAATTAGATTTACTAAGCTTTTGTCGCCTGCAACCACGGTTGGGGTAATAAACGAAAGGCGTGGGTTTTCCATGCCACCAAACGGAAAACTTGGCGGTAGCATAAGCAAATCGTAACGACCCCATGCATAATCGCCGTAAAGTGCGTTAGTTTTATCGATCATCGCTTGGGTGTCGTTAAATTCGGCAACTGAAGCATCTAAAATAGTTGGCTCAGCAAAAATACCGGTTTGATGCGACATTGCTTTAAATTCTAAATTACCTGCGCCAATAGCAATTAAGTAAGGCGAAATAGCTTGTGGCATATCAAAAATATAGTCGCCATCTTTATAAAGTGCGTCTTTATTGTCGGCACTCATTACCGCACGTATATCTTTAGGGGTATGAATGCGCGCTGAGTACGTTACTCGCATTGCTGGCGTGTCTTGTACTGGGATCCAGCTACGTGCATGAATTGCTTGCGATTGGCTGTACATAAACGGGTGTGTTTTGCTGGCTGTTTGCTCTGGTGTTAACCATTGTAGGCCAGACGCTTCAGGGCGGCTATTATAGTAAATACGTACTTTTGGCGCTTGGCTTTTAAAAGTAATAGTTAATTTTGAGCCTTTAACATCATCGCGTGTTGCTAAACTAAATTTAGCTTTATGCCATGTGCCGTTTTGCGTTTGATACATTACTTTATCAATATCTAAATCGCGAGTATCGAGCACTAGAGTTTTACTGTTGTTATTTTGCCATTCTAGGGTGTGCTCAACAAAACCTTCTAATTGCTTGTCGGCAAAGTCGACATCTAAATCAAGGTTTAAATGCGTAGTAATAACGTCATTAAGATTAGCATACGAGTTTTGATCAATAGCATTGGCCATTGCTTGTGAGCACATACCAGCCATAGCTAGGCTTAAAAAAAGAGGTGTGATTTTCATAATTACCCTGAACACAAATAAATAAGTGTTGGTTTTATATCATGATTGGCGAGGCGGGTTGAGCAATTTTTACATTCAGATGCGCTATTTGCGACAATGCGTTAAACTAACGCGATTAGTTACCGGTATATTTAGAGAGCTTTGTGGCGCACTCATTACAAACGTTACATACATTTGCATTAACCAGCCAATGCCAACAATTTGTTAAAATTAATAACCTAGAGCAGCTTAAAACGCAAAGCTTTAAGCCTCCATTTTGCCTATTAGGCGAGGGCAGTAATACAGTATTTTTAAATGATTACACCGGTACTGTTATTAAAATGGCAACTCAAGGTGTACAAATAAAAGAGCGCGCAAACGATTACTTAATTAGCGTGGCCGCTGGCGAAAACTGGCATCAACTAGTCAGCGAGCTGTTGGCTAAAAACATTCCCGGGCTTGAAAACCTAGCGCTTATTCCCGGTACTGTGGGTGCTGCGCCGGTGCAAAATATTGGTGCCTACGGAGTTGAATTGGCTAAATTTGTAGAGTCGGTTGAGTATTTTGATATAGCAAACAAAACCTTTAATACCTTAAATAATGCGCAATGTGAATTTGGCTATCGCGATTCTATTTTTAAACACGCGTTAAAAAATAAAGCGGTGATCACTACTGTGCATTTAGCCTTGCCTAAAGGGTGGCAGCCGGTATTGAGTTATGGACCGCTGCAGCAACTTGCAGCCGTTACGCCACAAGCGGTATTTGAGCAAGTAATAGCAACACGTAACAGCAAATTGCCCAATCCTTATACCTTACCTAATGCAGGTAGTTTTTTTAAAAACCCCATTATTACTAATCAATGTTTAGCTGCTTTATTAACTACCTTTGCAGATTTACCGCATTATAAACACGGTGCAAAGCACCATAAAGTGGCTGCGGGTTGGCTAATAGAGCAAGCGGGTTTAAAAGGCTACCGCATTGCAGGTATTGAGGTACATAAACAACAAGCCCTAGTGCTAGTAAATTACGGCCAAAGCCAAGGAAGCGATTTAATTGCGATGATTAAACATATTCAACACAGCGTATTTTCTCGTTACAACATTATGTTAGAGCACGAAGTACGCTTAATTAATAACAGTAGTGAATGCCATATTACAGCGGATCCAACGCCATGAAAGCACCCGATGGGAATAAACTCGCCATTTTAAATGCCCTCAATCAAGGTGGTTTTATTTCAGGGCAGGTATTAGGCGAGCAACTGGGTATTAGCCGCGCAGCTATTAGTAAGCATATTAAAAGCTTACAAGAAATGGGCTTAGATATTTTTAAGGTAACTGGTAAAGGTTACAGCTTAAATAGCCAAGTCGGACTGTTAAACCAAGCGCAAATACAACAACACTATCAAGCGTTAGGTGCAACTACCGCCAAAGTAGAAGTACACCCCATAATAGACTCCACTAATAGTGAGCTAATGCGCCGCATACAAGCAAAAACTGAGCTTGAATCGGGTACTGTTATTGTGGCCGAAATGCAGCAGTTGGGGCGTGGGCGTCGGGGCCGGGTTTGGCAGTCGCCATTTGGAGCCAACTTATATTATAGTTACTTTTGGCGCTTAGATGATGGCATACAAGCCGCTATGGGCGTATCTATAGTGGTTGGCTTAGCTGTATATGATGCTATTAAAGCGCTATACAACATAGAAGTAGAGCTAAAATGGCCTAACGATATTTACCTCAATAAACAAAAGCTCGCTGGCGTATTAGTTGAGCTCGACGCGCAACCGCAAGGTCCTTGTCAGTTAGTTATAGGCATAGGTATTAACTTACAAATGCCAGAGAGCTTTAGTCAGCACATTGATCAAGCATGGACTGATTTAAGTCAACATACGCAGCAGCTTAATAAAAATCAGTTGGTTGCCTCGCTTACTTATTATTTAGAGCAGCGTTTAGAGCAGTATAGTGAAAGCGGTTTACAGAGCATGCATCAGCAATGGAATGCTTTAAATGCATTTGCTGGTGAATGTGTAGAGCTAAATACCGGACATCGTAGTTGGCGCGGAATATGTGAGGGAATAGACCCACAAGGCGGAATTCGTATTCGCCAAGATGGTGAAGTAAAAAGCTATTACGGCGGCGAAATTTCGCTCAGAAAGGCGCAACTATGAAATTACTCATTGATGTAGGCAATACTTCACTTAAAGCTAAGCTGTGGCAAAACGAGCAAGTTCAAGCATGTGATTTAAATAATTTACCTTGGCATGCAATTACACACGTTATTTATGCTTGCGTAGGGCGCAGTGAGCTACTTAATGCTATTTTAGCGCAAGCCGCCTTTAATAGTATTAGCTGCTTTGAAGCTAAAGTAACTAAAACGCTAGGTGGGCTCACCTGTGCTTACGAGCACTTTAATAATTTAGGCATAGATAGATGGCTGGCACTTATTGCAAGTTTTACCTTGTATCCAAATAAGGCCTGCATAGTTGTTGATGCCGGTACGGCTACCACAATTGATGTACTCAATTGTGACGGGCAGCACTTAGGTGGCTGGATTTTACCTGGCCTTGATTTAATGACCCGCTCGTTAACGCAAAATACCCAGCGCGTTTTTGATGATGAAAATACGCCATTTACTAATCAACTGGGAATAAACACCCCAAATGGTTTAAAAAATGGTGCCTTGGTTGCCACCATAGGAGCAATTAACCAAGCTAAACCTTATTTAAATGATAAAAATACGCAAATTATTTTTGCCGGTGGTTATGGTTCGTTATTACAACAGCAATTCAAAGAGAGTATTTTTGATCCTATGCTGGTTATTAAAGGCTTAAATTATTGGTATGAATTAGATGAAAACAGCAATAAATTATAAAAAAGCCGGTTTTTGCCTGAATTGTGAGCATTTAAACAATAAATTCTCATTTATTTTAATTTTATAGTTGCATCCCAATAAAGCTTACTCTAATATCTCGCCCCGTACTAAAGCAGTGCCGACTTAGCTCAGCTGGTAGAGCAACTGACTTGTAATCAGTAGGTCAACCGTTCGACTCGGTTAGTCGGCACCACTTTCCTTTTTACCGAAAGTGCATTAGTAAAGAATTATCGTGGAGGGGTTCCCGAGCGGCCAAAGGGATCAGACTGTAAATCTGACGGCTCAGCCTTCGCTGGTTCGAATCCAGCTCCCTCCACCACTTTATTCTTGACGGTTAGAGGTATTTTAAGAACAGGTTCCTAACGCGGGCATCGTATAATGGCTATTACCTCAGCCTTCCAAGCTGATGATGCGGGTTCGATTCCCGCTGCCCGCTCCAGTTTATGGTGATGCTGATATAGCTCAGTTGGTAGAGCGCACCCTTGGTAAGGGTGAGGTCGGCAGTTCGACTCTGCCTATCAGCACCAGTTTTAAGAACCTCCTTAAGCGCTTCCTTTATCTGTCAGAAAAAACTATTTGAAATTTGAAAAAATCAACTTAATCTACCTATGGTGGATTATTTTCATATGTAATATAGATACACAAAACTGATAGGTTCCGTCATGGCAAAAGCAAAGTTTGAACGCGTAAAACCGCATGTTAACGTAGGTACAATTGGCCACGTTGACCACGGTAAAACTACATTAACTGCAGCAATCACTAACGTACTTGCAAAAGTATACGGCGGTGTTGCTAAAGATTTCGCATCAATCGACAACGCTCCAGAAGAGCGCGAGCGCGGTATCACAATTTCAACGTCTCACGTTGAATACGATACGCCTACTCGTCACTACGCACACGTAGATTGTCCTGGTCACGCCGATTATGTTAAAAACATGATCACTGGTGCTGCTCAAATGGACGGTGCTATTTTAGTAGTAGCTGCGACTGATGGTCCTATGCCACAAACACGTGAGCACATCCTACTTTCTCGCCAAGTTGGCGTTCCTTACATCATCGTGTTCATGAACAAATGTGACATGGTTGA
>NZ_JBEOOB010000017.1:0-85739 GCF_040308685.1 Pseudoalteromonas sp. 20-MNA-CIBAN-0454
GTTCGCAGCACTCTGTATGCGCCATTGTAGCACGTGTGTAGCCCTACACGTAAGGGCCATGATGACTTGACGTCGTCCCCACCTTCCTCCGGTTTATCACCGGCAGTCTCCTTAGAGTTCTCAGCATTACCTGCTAGCAACTAAGGATAGGGGTTGCGCTCGTTGCGGGACTTAACCCAACATCTCACAACACGAGCTGACGACAGCCATGCAGCACCTGTATCAGAGTTCCCGAAGGCACCAAACCATCTCTGGTAAGTTCTCTGTATGTCAAGTGTAGGTAAGGTTCTTCGCGTTGCATCGAATTAAACCACATGCTCCACCGCTTGTGCGGGCCCCCGTCAATTCATTTGAGTTTTAACCTTGCGGCCGTACTCCCCAGGCGGTCTACTTAATGCGTTAGCTTTGAAAAACAGAACCGAGGCTCCGAGCTTCTAGTAGACATCGTTTACGGCGTGGACTACCGGGGTATCTAATCCCGTTTGCTCCCCACGCTTTCGTACATGAGCGTCAGTGTTGACCCAGGTGGCTGCCTTCGCCATCGGTATTCCTTCAGATCTCTACGCATTTCACCGCTACACCTGAAATTCTACCACCCTCTATCACACTCTAGTTTGCCAGTTCGAAATGCAGTTCCCAGGTTGAGCCCGGGGCTTTCACATCTCGCTTAACAAACCGCCTGCGTACGCTTTACGCCCAGTAATTCCGATTAACGCTCGCACCCTCCGTATTACCGCGGCTGCTGGCACGGAGTTAGCCGGTGCTTCTTCTGTCAGTAACGTCACAGCTAGCAGGTATTAACTACTAACCTTTCCTCCTGACTGAAAGTGCTTTACAACCCGAAGGCCTTCTTCACACACGCGGCATGGCTGCATCAGGCTTGCGCCCATTGTGCAATATTCCCCACTGCTGCCTCCCGTAGGAGTCTGGGCCGTGTCTCAGTCCCAGTGTGGCTGATCATCCTCTCAAACCAGCTAGGGATCGTCGCCTTGGTGAGCCATTACCTCACCAACTAGCTAATCCCACTTGGGCCAATCTAAAGGCGAGAGCCGAAGCCCCCTTTGGTCCGTAGACATTATGCGGTATTAGCAGTCGTTTCCAACTGTTGTCCCCCACCTCAAGGCATGTTCCCAAGCATTACTCACCCGTCCGCCGCTCGTCAGCAAAGTAGCAAGCTACTTTCTGTTACCGCTCGACTTGCATGTGTTAGGCCTGCCGCCAGCGTTCAATCTGAGCCATGATCAAACTCTTCAATTAAAAAGTTTTATGTCTTTCGACAGCTCAATGAATTCTGAATTTATTTTAATATCTTTCGATATTGAATTGACTGTGCCGAAGCAACTTATAAATAAGTTACTTCTGTTGGTCACTCAGTTTTCAATTGAGACTCTAATTTGTTTGCCTTACTTAGCGAACTAAGCTTGGCTGTTAGAACTCAATCTGTACGAGTGCCCACACAGATGATTGCTTTATATTGTTAAAGAACGTTGCGACAATAAAGTAAAACTTTATCTCGCTAGGGCTGCGCATATTACGCTTTCCTATTTTTTTGTCAACACTTAAATGTAAACTTTATAAAAATCTAAATTTAAGTTTTACTCGACTCACTGATTGACTCTTGCCTCGCTAAGCGTTGCTGTCTGCCGTCTCAGTGGGGTCGCATTATAGGGCGCAGCCAGTTTTACGCAAGCGTTTTTTAAAGAAAACTTAAAATAAAACGCTGTTCGCTTGATATTTAAACCAAGTGGTTATTTTAAACACTAAAAAGGCCCTTATGGGCCTGTTTAGTTAATTTACTATGAGCTTCCAGCCAAGTTTCGCTTGCTGCTTAGATTCTTGTTGCAGCTCGCTTGCCATTAATGGATGGTTTTTCAACCAGTCATTTTCAAACTGCAGATTTAAGACATCGTCTTTAACAGTTATCGCAAACTCAGGGAGTACATCATCTTGGCGACGCATACATAAAATGACAGCTATACGTATTAGTCTTACTAAATACTGCGCAAGTACACTATTTGCACCAAGAGAATCAAAATAGCCTTTTTGAAGATCAGAGCGATGCCCTTTAGCTACCGCAACAATGACTTTATGCTCTGACTGCGAAAAACCTGGCATTTCAGTATTTTTTAAAATATAAGCACTGTGTTTGTGATACTGCTTATACTCTATCAATAAACCAATTTCATGAAGCTGTGCAACTGCCGTTAATAAAGGCAACCCATTAAGTGTTTTTATTGGCCAGCTTTCATTTACTTCTGATGCTAAGTTTAATACGAGACTGGCGACGCGGCTAGCTTGCTTTTGATCAACATGGTAACGATCGATAAAGCCATCGATTGTACGTTTACGAATATCGCTATTATGCAGCTCTGGTAGCATGCTGTATAAAACACCCTCACGCAGTGCTCCACCTGCTAATCCCATTTTTTCGATCTCGAGCGATTCAAATAATGCAATTAAAATGGCAAGCCCTGATACAAATACTAAACGGCGATCTTCACTTAGCCCTGGTAGGTCTAATGCGGCAATCGTTTTATAAGCGATTGATTGCTTTTTGATAGTGTAGAGTTTTTCAAGGGTTAATAGCTCATCTAGGTTTTGCGCTATCATGATTTCTTGAATTGCTTGTACTGTACCCGAAGCACCTGAGGCTATTTGCCAGCCTTTAATTTTATACTCTGATGCAATTTCATCAATGACAGTGCGTGCGGCTTTTATTGCGGTGTTAAAGTTTGCATTGCTTAATTTGCAATCTTTAAAATAGCGCTCTAGGTAGGTAACACACCCGATGTTCAGGCTTTTGTAAAGTAATGCATCAAAGTTCTTACCAATAATCACTTCAGTGCTAGCACCACCAATATCGATAACAAGCTGACTACCGGTACAAGATGAGGTATGAGCAACGCCTTTATATATAGTGCGCGCTTCTAGTTCACCGCTAATGACATTAACTTTATGACCGAGGATTTTTTCTGCTTGCGCTTTAAATACATCAGCATTACTAGCTAAACGTAATGTGGCGGTGGCAACTATAGTGATGTTTTGTTTAGGGATGTCTTGTAAGCGCTCAGCAAATAACGCTAGGCACTCCCATCCTCTATGCATTGCTTCTGAGCTTAATACATTGTCTATATCAAGCCCTGCAGCTAACCTTACTTTGCGTTTAACACGACCTATGGTTTGCAGGCCGCCAGCTATTGATTTAGCAATAAGCATATGAAAGCTATTTGAACCTAAATCAATAACTGCATATACATTTTTTTGCGGTTTAAGTTGCCCCACCGTTCAAAAACCTCTAATTACTATTACAGTTAAACTAACGGTCGTTTATGACCGTCCTTTTTGATAACTATTATTTGGGCGACGTCCGCTGTTGTTACTGCGATTACGTGGGCCTGTAGAAAAGTTACGCTTTCTATGAATAGTAGGTTTAGTTAAATCATCCAGTAATGCTGTTTTATCGTAATGTGATAAAGGAATACTGTGATCTATATACTCTTCAATTTCATGCAAGTTATAAGCATATTGTTCACATGCAAAACTAATAGCGTGACCAGACGCGCCAGCGCGGGCTGTACGGCCAATACGGTGTACGTAATCTTCGCAATCATCTGGTAAATCAAAATTAAATACATGGCTTACTTCAGGAATATGTAGACCACGTGCTGCAACATCTGTTGCCACTAAAAAGTCTAAGTCGCCTTTACTAAACTCAGCTAAAATTGATTGACGTTTTTTCTGATTTACGTCACCGGTAAGCATGCCAACCCGATGTCCATCGGCTTTTAACCAGGCATATACGGTTTCACAACTATGCTTAGTGTTAGCAAAGATAATGGCTTTTTCAGGCCACTCTTCTTCAATTAACGTCAGCAGCAGCTTAATTTTATCTTCTTGTGAAGGATGAAATAGCTCTTCTTGAATGCGTTTACCGGTTTTTACGTCTGGTTCAATTTGTACGTGCTCAGGATTGGTCATATGTTCAAACGCAAGTTCTTGTACACGATACGATAGCGTTGCAGAGAATAATAAATTTAAACGCTTTGATGTATCTGGCATACGGTGGAACATATAACGAATATCTTTGATAAAGCCCAAATCAAACATACGATCTGCTTCGTCAAGCACGACTACCTCAATTTCATTAAGGGTGTAACAGCCTTGCTTATACAGATCAATTAAACGACCTGTAGTACCAATTAAAATATCAACGCCTTTTTCTAGTTGTGCACGTTGTTTTTCGTAATCTTCGCCACCATATACTAAACCTAAGTTAAGATTACAGTGCGGCGCTAAAATTTTTGCATCTTTGTGTATCTGAATCGCCAGCTCCCTTGTAGGGGCCATGATCAGGGCTCTTGGATGTTTACTAGGGGCTTTGCTAGATTGTAATAACCGATGGCACGTGGCAGTTAAAAACGCCAACGTTTTGCCTGTACCTGTTTGTGCTTGGCCTGCGATATCGCGACCCTCACAAATAAAAGGTAGGCATTTAGCTTGAATGGGTGTGCAATATTCAAACCCACTTTCGGTTAAACCGGCAACCACTTCCGGTGCAATAGCAAAGTCTGAAAACTTTTTATCGGTCAAATGTGTCTTAGTCATAGCGTTTAAGCATAACGTTTAAACTTGCAATAAGAAACAAGAGTGTTTAAATACGCACTAAATATTTCGCCTAACTAAACCGGAGAGCGCAATGAGCGAGAAAATAATCCAAATTACTGACGATAGCTTTGAAGCTGACGTATTACAATCAGACAAGCCTGTACTAGTAGACTTTTGGGCTGAGTGGTGCGGACCTTGTAAAATGATCGCCCCTATCCTTAGTGAAGTTGCTGAGGAATTTGATGGTCGCGTTACCATAGCTAAACTTAATATCGATCAAAATGCGGGTACACCGCCTAAATTTGGTATTCGTGGTATCCCTACATTACTTCTTTTTAAAGATGGCCAAGTTGCTGCAACTAAAGTTGGCGCACTTTCAAAAACTCAATTAATCGAGTTTTTAGAAAACAATCTTTAAATTTAAACAATAAAAAGGGCTTAATGCCCTTTTTTTATTATTTTTTTGTATAAACACTGGACGCTGTGTCAATGAGCTGCTAGTTTATAAAGCCAACTAATCCTTAGTTATATTCAACAAACCTCACTCAACGATCAAACAAAGCGATTTTGAGTATGACAACTGTAATAAAGAACCCACCAATATGCATTTACGCGAACTAAAAGACAAATCTATAAAAGAGCTTGTAGACTTAGCTGAGTCCATGGGGCTCGAAAACGTAGCCCGCTTAAGAAAGCAAGATATCATTTTTGCTATTTTAAAATCACATGCCAAAGGCGGAGAGAATATCTTCGGTGGCGGTGTATTAGAAATTTTGCAAGATGGTTTTGGCTTTTTAAGATCATCAGAAGCCTCTTACTTAGCTGGCCCAGATGACATTTATGTTTCACCTAGCCAGATTCGCCGTTTTAGTATGCGTACTGGCGATTCAATCTCAGGCCTTATTCGTCCACCTAAAGACGGTGAGCGTTACTTTGCTTTACTTAAAGTAAATGAAGTTAACTTTGATAAACCTGAAAACTCTCGCACTAAAATTCTTTTTGAAAACCTAACACCACTGCATGCAAACGAACGTTTTCGTATGGAACGCGGTAACGGTAGTAAAGAAGATATTACAGCCCGAGTACTTGATTTAGCCTCTCCTATTGGTCGTGGTCAACGTGGTTTATTAGTAGCACCGCCAAAAGCGGGTAAAACCATGCTACTACAAAATATTGCGCAATCGATTACTCACAATCACCCAGATGCAACATTAATGGTATTACTAATTGATGAGCGTCCGGAAGAAGTAACCGAAATGCAGCGTCTTGTAAAAGGCGAAGTAATTGCATCAACATTTGATGAACCTGCTTCTCGCCACGTACAAGTAGCCGAAATGGTTATCGAAAAAGCAAAACGTTTAGTAGAGCATAAAAAAGATGTTGTTATCTTACTTGACTCAATCACACGTTTAGCCCGTGCTTACAACACCGTTATTCCATCATCTGGTAAAGTACTTACCGGTGGTGTTGATGCAAACGCACTCCATAAACCGAAACGTTTTTTTGGTGCTGCACGTAATGTTGAAGAAGGCGGCAGCTTAACAATTATTGCTACTGCGCTTATTGATACCGGCTCTAAAATGGATGAAGTTATCTACGAAGAGTTTAAAGGTACTGGTAACATGGAACTACATCTTAACCGTAAAATTGCGGAACGACGTGTATTCCCAGCTATCGACTTTAACCGTTCAGGCACTCGTCGTGAAGAGTTACTCACAAAACCAGATGAGCTACAAAAGCTGTGGATTTTGCGTAAAATTGTTCATGACATGTCAGAAATTGACGCAATGGAATTTTTAATTGATAAATTATCGATGAGCAAAACCAACGATGAGTTTTTTGATTCGATGAAACGCCAGTAATTCCATATAAGTTTTAAAAGCTTATAAACAACGCCTAATAATTGATAATTCAATTATTAGGCGTTTTTATTTGCCTGCAAAAAAGTAGCGCTGTACCGCTTTAACCATGCTCATTGTAGTGCAAAAATAAGGCTTGTAATTTATCAACTAACACTGCAATTTTTTGTACTTCTTCTGGGCTTTTACACGCATCATCTAACGCTTTTGCAGCGTCTGCAATATCGCACAACTTAAACATTTGTGCTGCCCCTAAAATACGATGGCTATCTTTTTGTAACGCAACAAAGTCGCCACTATTAAAGTGCTGGCTAATTAACTCACTTTCTATTGATAAGCTTTGTTTGAAACTAGTCACTAAGTCACTCATATCTATATTTACGCTTGTGCTGTTTTGCTCATTTTTTATTGATGCGAGATGCTCAGCTATAGTGCTATAAAACTTCTCTTTATCAATTGGTTTAGCTAAGTAATCAGTAAAACCAAGTGCTAAATACTGCTCGATCTCATGGCTCATTGCATTGGCCGTTAAGGCAAATATTGGCTGCTCATAACCGCACTGCCTGAGCAACTCAAAAGCAGTAATGCCATCCATAATAGGCATTTGAATGTCCAACAGCACAAAATCAGGATACTCTTTTAAACATTGCTCTACAGCTTGCTCGCCATTTTCAACTGCAATAACGTCAAGCCCCATGGCGCGTAAATAACGGCTTATTAATCTGCGATTATCGTCATGATCCTCAGCAAGTAACACTTTAGCGCTTAGCGCTTTATAGTCACCATTTATATTGTCTTTAGCTGTAACTGCACATTCGCTTTTATCTACTGGTACGCACGGTACAAAGAATGAGAATTGACTGCCTTTTTTAAATTCGCTTTGCACACTAATATATCCCCCCATCATGGCAGCTAGTTGTTGTGACAAACTAAGTCCCAAACCAGTACCACCAAAACGACGGCTAATACTATTATCTGCTTGGCTAAAACATTCAAAAATAAGCTTTAGCTGCGCTGTATTCATACCTATTCCGGTATCTTTTACCGTAAGCATTAGCCCTTGCTCGGTATTATTAGCCACAATCGTAACTTGGCCACTGTGAGTAAACTTAATTGCATTAGCACACAGGTTTATTAATATTTGCTTTACTCGGGTTAAATCAAGCCTGGTATACAGTTCATTACCGAGTTGGTTGTCAAATACCAAGGATAAGTTTTTGGCTTTTGCTTGTACGCTAAACATCCCATGTATGTCATTCAGCACTTGTACAATATCAAAACAAGAAATAGACAGCTCCAATCGATTTGCTTCTATTTTACTTAAATCGAGCACATCATTAATTAAACTTTTCAAATGCTCGCTTTGACGCTGAATAACTTTGAGCTCATCTTGTAACTGCTCAGGATCATACAAACCATTAATTAAGTCGTCGGTTTGGCTTAAAATAGCGGTGAGTGGGGTGCGAATTTCATGGCTTATATTTGCTAAAAACTGACTTTTAACATCGTTTGCTTCGCGCAGCTCTTGCGCCACACTTTGTAATTCTAACGTGCGTTGCTCTACTTGCTCTGTTAGTTGTAATTTTGCATTACTTTCTATTCTGCGACGGTAAATTGCTATTACTGTAATTAAAATAAGAATTGCTACAATGCCAAGCAGAATAGTTAACTGTGAACGTTTAGATATTTGCAGTTGTTGTAAGTGTTGTTGTTGTTTTAGCTGTTTAATTTCTTGGTTTAGTTTATCTGCTTCAAATTGAGTTTGAAAAATACTAACTGCCTTTGAAGCCTCTTCTGTATTTATACTACGTTGATAGTCAACATACTGCTGATGCAATTGCAGCGCTTGTTTAAAGTCGCCTAAGCTTGAGTAAATCAAAGCCTCAATACCTAAGCCGTCTTTAATGCGCATGCCATTTTTATATTCTTTTGCTAATGCAATTGAGTGCTCTGACGTTGTTTTTGCATTTTCAATATCGCCCTGAGCAAACTGCGCAGTGGCAAGCACATGCAGTGCTGCCGCTAATAACGATTTATTCCCTGCATCAAGTGCAAATTGCTGCGCCGCCTTTGCATGATATAAGGCCACATCAAATTTATTTAAGTGCAGATTAATACTCGCTAAATTAGCGTGCTTAGTAGAGAGTTGGAATGCATTATTTATGCTCTGATAGTAACGCAGTGCCAGCTGATTATAATGCAGTGCCAACTGGTATTGCTTTGACTCAGTATAGGCTACTCCCATATTGCCATAGACTTGAGCTACACCATCTTCATCACCAAGTTGTTGAAATACCTTTAATACCTCACGATACATTTCAAGTGCTGATTCGTAACGAGAAAGGCGAATATATATCCCGGCAATATTGTGCAAAATATCGGCTTTGTCTTGCGCACTGCCCTCTTTTTCGTAGATCAGTTTTGCTTGCTGATAATAATCTAGTGCTAATTCCATGTTATACATATCAAAATAAGCCAAGCCTATATTACTTAATAAATTGGCTTGTTTTAATGAGCCTTTTAAACGTATGGCTAACCCTAAAGCCCGGCTATAATCAACCACAGCTTGTTGTACAAACCCTTGATAATACAACACCACACCTTGCATTTTTATTGCTCTAAAATACAGATCGGGCAACTCATTAAAGGTGATGCTACTCTCTAATAACTTATAATACTCTAAGGCATGGGGAAGGTCGTTGGCATTAAAGGCAAGTTCAGCTAAGTCGCTATATATAGCAATGCGCTGTTGGTGTGGTAAGTTTTTTTTAGCTAACAGTGTAGAGGCAAAGCTTTGTTTATCTGACCAACTTTCAGCAGACTTAAATTGTTCAAATAAGTCGGCTGGTGTAACAGAAAAACTCAATGTAGAAAAAATGCTGCATACAGCCATAAAGCCAACAAAAAAGAAGCGTTGTAACCAACCCTGCATAATTACATCCTTGAAACTTTTGTAGCCACTATGATAATTTACCCAAGATACACTAATAACTAGATTGTAAACAATGCTTAACCCACTGATAGATGAGATTTTTGAGTTACTTTTGCAAAAGAAAGTATGGATGGTACATACTTTAGCAGCAGAATTACAACAACGTAAAATGATTAACACGCTTGATGTTGCCCCTGATCGTGATTTATTCAAACGTAACTTTTTAATTATGAACGCGCTTTATCAGCTACAGCAGCAAATTATGCCTAAGCAGCAACTCCTTATTAGTGGTTTACAAATACAATTTATTACCACAGCCAGTAACACTCTCATAAAAAACACCGATCCGCTACGAGACTACTACCTTGATTGGCAAAACTTTGAAACCTCTAGCGCCGAAATCGATACTCTTTTAACCCAGTTTTGGCAGCGTTTTACCAAACACAGTAAATCTGCACAAATAATAGATCTAGACACTCATAAACAGCTATTAATAAAGTGGCAACTATCTCAGCAAAGCACGCTAAAAGAAGTACAAAAGCGTTGGCGGCAACTGGCGTTACAGTGTCACCCAGATAAAGCAGTTGGTAATGCAGAAAAATTTAAACAGTTAAAGTGTGAATATGAGCAGCTTAGGGCAAGCTGCTCAGTAGATTAGTAATTATTGAATTAGTTATTCAATACACTATTAGCACGTAAGGCGACGAGCGCGTATTTTACGGCCTTTAATATTGCCTTCGGTTAATTTACGCAGTGCCGGTTTTGAAGAATTACGCTCTACGGCAACAAACGCAACGTTGTCGAGTACGTTTATTTTACCAACTTGACGCCCCGCAATACCGTCTTTACCGGTAAGTGCACCTAAAATATCACCTGCGCGTAC
The DNA here is from genome assembly GCF_040308685.1 of Pseudoalteromonas sp. 20-MNA-CIBAN-0454. Lineage (NCBI taxonomy): Bacteria > Pseudomonadati > Pseudomonadota > Gammaproteobacteria > Alteromonadales > Pseudoalteromonadaceae > Pseudoalteromonas > Pseudoalteromonas sp. 20-MNA-CIBAN-0454. Next base: position 10,280 of record NZ_JBEOOB010000017.1, read on the forward strand.
TTTTTGCTTTTTACCAGAATCAAGCATTAAGGTTACCATTTCTGGTTTGTATGGTGGTTTTTCTAATAAGCTAAACGATGGCATTGGCTCTGGGATCACATCGCGCTCATAATGGTCACCAATTTGTGCAATTTTAAATGCTTCTGCCTCACCATAAATAGAGCATGCAATACCCTTTTTACCCGCTCGACCGGTACGACCAATACGATGCACATGTGTTTGTGTGTCGTGAGCTAAGTGATAGTTAATCACCATATCCATATCGTCAATGTCTAAACCACGCGCGGCCACATCGGTTGCCACTAGTATTGATGCACTTTTATTAGAAAAATGAATTAACGTACGCTCACGATCACGCTGCTCTAAATCACCATGTAAAGATACCGCACTAAAGCCTTCATCAACTAAATCATCACACAATTGCTGTGTTTCTACTTTAGTATTACAAAACACGACACAGCTTTGCGGGGTAAATTTAAGCAGCAATAATTTAAGTGTTGGGTAACGTTGTTTATTGTTATCCATTTTATAGAAGTATTGCTTAATAGTGCTTTTAGCTTGCTCTTCTTCTACCTTAACCATTACTGGATTGCTAAGCACACGCTTTGCAACAGCTTCTATTGCACGTGGAAACGTAGCGCTAAATAGTAATGTTTGGCGGTTAGTGGGAATACGCTCAATAATTGCATCTAAGGTATCTTGAAAACCCATATCTAGCATTTGGTCGGCTTCATCTAATACGAGCGTTTCTACATCATCTAAACGCAAAGTACCTTTACGAATATGATCGTCAACTCGCCCCGGTGTACCAACAATAATATGTGCGCCATGTTCAAGTGAGCCAATTTGTGGACCAATTGATACACCACCACATAAAGTAAGTATTTTAATATTATGGATGCCACGCGCTAATTTGCGCATTTCTACAGCTACTTGCTCTGCCAACTCACGTGTTGGGCACAATACTAAAGATTGAATACGAAAACGTTTTACGTTTAATTTAGCCAATACGCCTAAGCTAAACGCCGCAGTTTTACCTGACCCCGTTTTTGCTTGAGCAATAATGTCTTTTCCAGCCAGTACTGGCGGTAAACTTTGCGCCTGAACAGGTGTCATGTGGGTGTAGCCGAGTGTTGATAAGTTATCAACTAACCCAGAAGGTAAAGCCAAAGATGAAAAAGCAGTTGTGGTCACAGTAAATCCCAATACAAAAAAATAACATGGGGAAAAGCCCCACTCAATATGCTGCTAATAATAGCAGAATTCCTAATTGGCAACCATTAAGCATTATAAAAAAACACACTAAAAGGCATTGCAAATGATACTGGTTTTCATTAAGATTAACTCAGCATTAATACTATCAACCCGGAAACAACTAATGAAACTAAGCCCACTTTTTATCGCACTGCTAGCAAGTACTACTGCGAGTGTTTATGCAAACGCAACAGATATAGAACATATAGAAGTAAAAGGAAGTTATTTTAATGACTATAAAGTAGACAATGCTAATGGCGCAATGAGAACGTCAGCTTCGTTACTTGATACCGCACAGTCGGTTACCGTTATTACCGACACCATAGTAAATGAACAACTCGCAACTACGTTAGGTGAAGTACTTACTAACGATGCCAGCTTAACGCCAGGTTCAAAGCAACGTAACCGTGAAGTATTTAATTTACGTGGGTTTGAACTGAGTTCATCTACAGGTTACTTGCGTGACGGCCATCAGCACTGGTCGCACTACCAACAACCTATCGAAATATTACAACAAGTTGAAGTTATTAAAGGCCCATCAAGTATTTTATATGGCCAATCGGGTCCTGGTGGCTTGGTTAATATGGTCACTAAAAAACCCACGTCACAAACATTATTTAAAGCCAGTGCCGATGTTGATCAACATGGTTCAACTCGCTTTATGCTGGATGCGGGCGGTGCACTTACTGAGTCGGAAGATTTACGTGCTCGCGGTATTTTAGTAAAGCAAGATGTTGATTATTGGCGTGAATACCAAAATGGTGAAAACCGTGAACGCGATCGCTTTTTAGGTGCATTAATTGTTGATTACGATATTAGCGATAACGCCTTAGTACGCGTACATTACGACCGCACAGATGACGAAGCCGGTTTAGATACGGGTGCCTGGATTGATAGTAATGCCAATGTAATTGGCGACGATAAAACAATTCGCGATATGTCTTGGGCGTTTACAGATATAACGGTAGAAAACCTAGGTGTTGACCTAGAAGTGTTTTTAACCGAAAACTGGCAAGTAAAACTTGGTTACAACGAGCAAACATTTGAGCGTCAACGCTTTGAGTCAGCACCTCGTAAACCAAGTAACTTTATCGAAGGTGATAGCTACGCGTCACGCCCTTACGATCGTTTTGATGATTGGCAGTTTAAAACCGCCTTTGTTGACTTTATTGGTGAATTTGAAACCTTTGGTATTCAGCACCAATTTTTAATTGGCGCAAATTCGCTTGATTATTATTATGGCCAATTAAAAACTAATGCCGAATCATTTGACTTTAGCGCCGGGCAAAACGAACCATTTCGCCCAGCTATAAGCTATAAAACAGATGACACTGTTAGCTCATCTGCTTATGACTATTACGGTATTTACATGCAAGATCTCATTTCGTTCTCACCAGAATGGCAGTTATCTTTAGGCGGTCGTTACGACAAGCAAAGTAAAGAAAATAGTAATAATGAATCGTTTGTTCCTAAAGTGGGTGTGCTATATCACCCTAATGCCTCGGCCACTATTTACGCTAGTTACTCTGAAGGTTTTGAGCCGCAAAACGAAACGCTAGTAAATACAAACGATGTTAATAATGGCATGAAGCTCGATGCGATTACCTCTGAGCAAAAAGAAATTGGTATTAAATGGCAGCTGTTTGACGATCGATTAATGCTCAGTGGCGCATTATTTGATATTAGCAAAACAGGCACTTTAGTGAGCGAAGATCTTGTAAACCCTGTTGATAATATAACCAGCATCACTACTCAAGCTGGCGAGCAGCGCCATAAAGGCTTTGAATTAGCGGCGCAAGGTGCAGCAACTGATCGCTTATTTGTAATGGCATCAACTATGTACTTAGATGCCAACTACGAGCGCGACGCAACATTGCAAGGTAAGCGCCCTACCGATGCCCCTAAATGGTCTGCATCACTATGGACGCGTTATGAATTAAACGACGTAATTGCATTAAACGCAGGTGCATTTTACGAAGGCGAACGCTTTGCCGACAATGCCAATACCGTTACTAAAGATGCCTACACCCGCGTAGATGTGGGTGCAACGTATAAAATAAACTTAAACAATACCGACGTTAACTTACGCCTAAATATTGAAAACTTATTTGATACAAACTACCTAGCAGGCGGTGGTTTAAATAATGTAACCATAGGTGAAGGCGCGAGCGTACGCTTAGCAGCACAATTTAGCTTTTAATTAATACAGCCCATACACATTTAACTGTATGGGCTTATTTAACTATACGGTTGTTAAACAGGCAATAATTGTAAGGTGTGAATTAGCGCTATTTTTTGAATATTTTTAAATAAGCTAAATGTACAAGCACAACAACTAAGCCTGCTATAACACCTAATAAGCCATCAAATATAAGTGGTGCCAGCACTTCACCTGTAGTACCTACAATTGTTTGCCCATAATTGGTTACCGCTATTTGAATATGATGCAAAGCTTTAATGCCATGCACTAAAATGCCGCCGCCCACTAAAAACATTGCAACTGTACCTGCAAATGCTAAAAACTGCATAAGCCGTGGTGCTGCCGCTAACAACCCTTTGCCTAGTATTTCTTTAAATTTATTAGCCGATAGCTTAGATTGATTAAGTAAATATAGACCTGCATCATCAAGCTTCACAATTCCTGCAACTAAGCCATAAACGCCAATAGTCATAATTATGGCAATAACACACAATACCAATGCCTGATTTATTAATGTAGCAGCTGCAACTGTGCCAAGCGTAATTACTATGATCTCAGCAGAAAGTATAAAGTCGGTTCTAATCGCACCTTTAACTTTTTGCTTCTCGTATTCTACTAGGTCTAATTTGTCGCCCTCACTTTCGCTTTTATCATCATGAGGCAAAAACTTGGCAAATACTTTTTCTGCGCCCTCAAAACATAAAAATAATCCACCTAACATTAATAAAGGCGTAATTAACCAAGGTAACCACACACTTATTAATAACGCCGCAGGTACTAATATTGCTTTATTTAAAAACGATCCTTTTGCTACCGCCCACACCACAGGTAGCTCACGCTCTGCAGCTACACCGGTAACTTGTTGAGCATTAAGCGCTAAGTCATCACCTAATACACCCGCTGTTTTTTTTGTAGCAACTTTACTCATAGTTGCAATGTCATCTAGTAGCACAGTAATGTCGTCTAATAAGGTTAAAAGATTAGTACCTGCCATATAAATACCTAGCTTAAAAATAATATTATTAACATAACTTAAAGCCGAATTTTCACCAACGGTTAATTTTGCTTTGCTATGCTGATTAAAATTAATACGCAAATATCGATAATTACTTGCTGTTTGCACTGGAGATATAAATGAAAGCGCTGCTGATAATCGCATTAACTGTATTAGGCTTATCTGCTTGTAATGAGCCCACAATTAACACTCGTTATCTATGTAATCAAAAAGAAGCCACGCTTAGCGTTATCAATGAGCAAACAGCAGCACTAACACTTAATAATAATACTTATCAGCTTAGCCGAGAAAAAAGCGCCTCAGGTAATAAATACATAAATAAAAATGTGTTGTTTTGGAGTAAAGATAGCGAAGCCATGCTTATTATTGAAGGGACAAAATACCACTGCCTACAACAGTAGGTAGTACAATAAAACTAATAAAATTAAACCGTGATAAAGCAAGTTTAGTGATACAAAGTAACTGTATTTTTCCAAGTGCTAATAGCTAAGTAACTGAGCATGCAATTTTACGTTACTTGGGTATAATACTTTTAACTTTATTGCTTAATAGCGGCCCACAATGAAATACAAAGATCTTCGTGATTTTATCGATTTACTTGAAAAAAGAGGTGAGCTTAAACGCATCACTCAAGAAATCGACCCGTATCTTGAAATGACCGAAATAGCCGACCGTACATTACGTGCTAAAGGCCCTGCGTTATTATTTGAAAACCCTAAAGGTTACGATATTCCGGTATTGGCTAACTTATTTGGCACACCCAAGCGTGTTGCCATGGGTATGGGCCAAGAAGATGTAAGCGAATTACGTGAAGTTGGCAAGCTTTTGGCTTTTTTAAAAGAACCAGAGCCACCAAAAGGCATTAAAGAAGCGCTAGGGCAAATACCTGTTTATAAACAAGTGCTTAATATGCCAGCAAAAGAAGTAAAAAAAGCCCCCTGCCAAGAAGTTATTTTACAAGGTGATGAGGTCGATTTAACTAAGCTGCCTATTCAACATTGCTGGCCAGGTGATGCTGCACCGTTAATTACTTGGGGCCTTACCGTTACTAAAGGGCCTTATAAAAAGCGCCAAAATTTAGGAATATACCGCCAACAACTGTTAGGCAAAAATAAAATTATTATGCGCTGGTTGTCTCACCGTGGCGGCGCGCTTGATTTTCAAGAATGGTGTAAAGAAAATCCAGGCCAACCGTACCCGGTATCTGTGGCATTGGGCGCCGATCCGGCGACTATATTAGGTGCAGTAACCCCTGTACCCGACACATTAAGCGAGTACGCTTTTGCAGGCTTACTGCGCGGCAGTAAAACTGAAGTAGTTAAATCAATATCAAACGATTTACAAGTACCCGCAAGCGCCGAAATAGTACTTGAAGGCTACATAATGCCAGGTGAAATGGCACCTGAAGGTCCGTATGGCGATCACACTGGATATTATAACGAAGTTGATGACTTTCCGGTGATGACAGTAACCCATATGACCCACCGTAAAAACCCTATTTACCACAGTACCTTTACCGGCCGCCCGCCTGATGAGCCTGCTATTTTAGGGGTGGCATTAAACGAAGTATTTGTACCTATTTTACAAAAACAATTCCCTGAAATTGTTGATTTTTACTTGCCACCAGAAGGCTGCTCGTACCGCATGGCTATTGTTACCATGAAAAAACAATATCCTGGTCATGCAAAACGCGTAATGATGGGAGTGTGGTCTTACTTACGTCAATTTATGTATACCAAGTTTGTTATTGTGTGCGATGACGATATTAACGCCCGAGATTGGGAAGATGTTATTTGGGCAATTACTACGCGTATGGATCCCGCCCGCGACACCACTTTAATAGAAAATACACCAATTGATTATTTAGATTTTGCGTCACCGGTTTCTGGCCTTGGCTCTAAAATGGGTATGGATGCAACGAACAAATGGCCTGGCGAAACAAACCGTGAATGGGGCGAGCCGATTGAGATGGATAAAGCCACCAAAGATCGCGTAGACGACATTTGGCAGAGCCTCAACATTCTCTAATATCCTAGACCAATAGGCTATAAAACAACCCTGCAGATATGCTAGAATCAACACATTCTATTGCGTATCTGCTATGAAAAGCGCTGCTAAAAGGTAAAAAATGCAAACATTAAAAGCTGAAGTTGTTGCTATCAGCCCACTTACAGAATTTGTTCATAAAGTAATTTTAAAACCACAACAACCGGTTTCGTTTGAAGCAGGCCAATACATGCATCTTGTATTGAGCGAAAATGACAAGCGTGCATTTTCGATTGCCAGCCGCCCTTCACAATGCGATCAAATAGAGTTACATATTGGCGCTTCGGGAACCGATACATATGCAATGCAGTCGCTTGAACATTTACGCAATGCACTTAACGAAAAGCAGCTAATAGAGATAGAAGCAGGCTTAGGTATATCGCAACTTCGTTTACAGTGTGAACGTCCAATTATTTTACTTGCTGGCGGTACTGGGTTTTCATATGCAAAATCAATGGCTGATCACCTAGCTGAAATTAGCTGCGACCGCCCGGTATTATTATACTGGGGCGTAAGAGAAGAATCGGCACTTTATGCACACCGCGAAATGCAAGTGTGGGCCGATAGCCACAAAAACTTTCAGTTTATTCCGGTAGTAGAAAACCCATCGGCTGATTGGCAAGGACATACCGGTTATGTACACAAAGCCGTAATGCAAGATATAGTATCGCTAGCGCCTTACGATATTTACATGGCTGGACGTTTTGACATGATAGGCATAGTTCGTGACGATTTTATTGCTCATGGTGCTATTCGCGAAAACATGTACGCAGATGCGTTTGCATTTATTAAATAATTGCACTTAACGCTCTCATTTCAAATATTAAGGCATCTAAATAGGTGCCTTAATTGTTTTTATAAGAATAAATAATTAATAGTTAAAATCTATCAACATCATCAACATAAACAATTTCCTAAAAGTCGATCTATAAACCATACTTTGTATAGAACATTCAGCGGGAGAGACCCATATGCTAAATACAAAAGTAAAAGACTTTATGCAACACAAGTTGCCAAACATTACCCCAGATACCGAAATGACCACTGCCATTGCAGAGCTGCACAAATTTAAATTACTTGGTGCCCCAGTATTCGATAGCAATAAATTTTTAGTTGGCTTTATCTCTGAGCAAGAGCTACTTAAACCACTCATGCAAAACAGTTATTTTTGTGATGGGGTGGTGAAAGTATCGCAACTAATGCAAACAGAAGTCGTGACTGTAAATGGCGATACCAATATTATTGAACTTGCTGAGCAAATGAGACCCGGTAAACCGAAAAACTACCCTGTGGTAGACGGCGAAAAAGTAATAGGAATGATCAGCAGAGCCGATATTCTCAAAGCCCTTTACGATAACTACCTAGCTTGTCAAACACACTAAAAACACTAATTTATAAATATTTCATCTAGACTCAGGCTATTTAGATACAAAAATGCCGCTATTAATAGCGGCATTTCTTATACTAATAATATTAAATTAGCGCGCACTTGCCATTGTTAGCAGTGCTTTTTTATCACTGTAACTTAAGTAGGCTATTTCAAGCGCATTAGCTTGCGCTTTCTCTATATCGGCTTGTGATAAACCAGCTTGTGGCGCTGCCACTAAGTATTCGTGTTCAATTTCAATACCTTCAACCGCAGGATCATCGGTATTAATACAAGCCAAAATACCATGATCTAAAAACTGTTTTAGCGGATGTTGAGCTAAATCACTTACGGTACTGGTTTGTATATTACTAGTTAAGCACGACTCAATACCAATACGCTTATCGCGCAGATAGTTCATTAATTCAATATCTTCAATTGCTTTAACGCCATGGCCTATACGGCTCGCACCTAGCTCGTTAATTGCTTGCCAAATACTTGGTGCACCTAGTGCTTCACCGGCATGAATTGTTGCTGCTAAGTATGCGTCGTGTACTTGCTTAAAATGCTCTACAAATAACTCACCCGGAAAACCAATTTCATCACCGGCTAAATCTACAGCCACTAAATCGTCTTTAAAAGCGAGTAAGGCATCAAGCTCTTGTTGGCAAACTTTTACGCCATAAGTGCGTGATAAAATACCAATTAAATTAGCTTTTACATTAGCGCCTTTGGTTGCCGACTTAATGCCATCAATTACCGCCTCAACCACACCTTGAGGGTGTAAACCTTGGCTTTGTGCCATGTAGTAGGGGCTAAAGCGCAGCTCAACATAATCAAGCCCTTGGGCTTGTGCATCTTCAATATTTTCAATCGCTATACGTCTACAAGCATCGTAGTCACCTAATACAGTTACACCCCAATCTAATTTTTGTAAAAATGCCATCAGGTTCGGCTCAGGATCAATGACTTGTACATGAGGAATAAGTGCTGCAACGTTATCAGCAGGCAAAGTTATATTAAACTGACGACCAAGTTCTAATATGGTTTGCGCTCGTACATTACCATCTAAATGGCGATGAATATCTAGCAAAGGTAGTTTTCTATTGATCATAGTAGCAACTCAGTTAGGTTAAAATTGCGCGCATAATACGCAGCTATAGTAATAATTCAAGTCTAGTTTATTTAAAATATACTTTTGAGGCCATATGTCTGCTTTTTATGCAAAAAAGCAGATGATTTTATTTTTCTATCGCCGCTAAATAATGCCAAAGAGCTTTAAACAAAATATTCGCATCTATTGGTTTCGTTATATAGCTATTCATTCCACAGGCAAGCGCTTTTTTAACATCGTCATCATGGGCATTAGCCGATAAACCTATAATAGGCAAATCTAATAAGCCTAGCTCATTACGTATTACCTTGGTTGCTTGTAAGCCGTCCATTTTGGGCATTTGAATGTCCATAAGGACAATGTCGTAACTTTTTTCAGTTAACATTTCAATTGCGGCAAAGCCATCATTAGCAATATCAGCAACACACCCTTTGGTTTTTAAAATGGCAGTGGCTACATGTTGGTTTAACGGGTTATCCTCAACTAAAAGTACTGCGCTGTTCGCAAATGATACGTTTTCTATATCCACGTCACTAAAGCTTTGCTCACTTTTCTCTACTTTAGGTAAAGGGGAGTTAAGCGGTAAACTAAAGGTAAATGTTGAACCTTGCCCTGCAGTGCTTTTTAAATCTATAGCGCCACCCATAAGCTCAACTAGCTTTTTACAAATACTGAGGCCCAACCCTGTACCGCCATATTGGCGTGACGTAGAGTTATCTGCTTGAGCAAAAGGCCTAAATAATTTCTTTTGTGCCTCTTTACTAATACCAATACCTGTATCGCTTACACTTAAATAGGTCATGGTTTTTGATTGCCAAATTTTCAGTGTAATACTCCCTTGAGCAGTAAATTTAACCGCATTATTGAGTAAATTTAGTAGCACTTGCTTTAAACGAATAGCATCGGTGTTAATCATCAAGTTTGTATTTTTATCATAATCTAGCTTTATTTCTAACGACTTAACATTTACTTCAAATTGTATTAAGTTAATTATCTCTTCAGCCAAGCGCCCTATATCTACGGGTTCTTGCATTAAATCAAGTTTACCTGCCTCCATTTTAGAAAAATCGAGTAAGTCATTTAATACTCTAAGTAACACCCCTAACGCACCATCAGCTTGCTCTATGTAAGTACGGGCTTGTTGCCAATCATTTTGTTGTAACGCTAAGTAGTGTAAGCCTTTAATACCATTAATTGGCGTGCGCACTTCGTGGCTCATATTCGCTAAAAACTGGCTTTTTATTTGACTCGCCTCATCAGCTTTTTGCTTTTCTTGGCGTAATGTGCGCGTTTGCCTAGCAACTTGCTCGCGTATTTGAACATTTGTGCCTGTAACAGAAATTAAAAATGCTACCAGTAACCAAACAAACAGCATCCCCACTATTTGTGCCAACCAATATATTAACCAGGAGGTTGTAACTAAGGGCTCGTGCAACTCAACCTGCCACATACGGTTACCAATGAGTAGCTGGTAGGACTTTAACAAGTCCATTGACTCGTTGTTGGCAATATAAATAGCGTGGGTATTATTGGTATTGTTAATATCTAAAAAGCTTGCTGTAACTAAGTTTTCATGATCAAAAAGCAACGACTGCGATAGTTTTTTTAAGCTCACTACCGCAACGGCAAAACCTTTAAAGTCATCTTCAGTCTCTATACTTCCAAATACAGGATGCAAAAATAACACCCCTAACTCAGCCTGATTTTGCACCAACTTAACCGGTTGGCTAATGACCATTTCGTTAAGCGTTTTTGACTTATTTAATGCCTCTTGCATAAAGTCGTTTGATGCTAAATCAAAGCCAATAGCATCTTCATTGCCTTTTAATGGGTATGCGTACCTAATTGGATAATATACATCTCGCTCAGCAACGGCTTGCCATTGGTTGGTTGGTGATTTTTCTTTTACAAAAAAATGTTCAACATCGGCTAGTTGCGTCATTTTTTGATATTCTAACAGCGCACTTTTAGGAACATACGGTACCCATTCAAACGCCAATATTTCTTCGCTGTAGCTTAACTGTTTTGCCGTAAATTGCCGAAACTCTTTAAAGTTCACATCTTCACTGCTCGAAAAAAAAGTAGCCAGTAAAGCCAAGTGTGCAGAGATTTCATCTAATTTATGAGTAATTGAGTCTTGTACAGCTAATGTTTTTATCTCTTGTTTTTGAATGTTTTTTTCTTTTTTAACACTGGCAGCACCATAAAAGCTAACACTAATAAGAATGTAAATAAGTAAAGAAGGCAGGATAACTTGTAGCCGGTATCGCATCACTGAGTAATTAAATGCAGCCAGCATCAATGGCGTAAAAATGAGCACCCCAATACTGTCGCCAATCCACCACGCAATAAAACTATCTAGCGCGGCATGTTGAGCAATTATATTATTAAAAACAAGTAAGCTGGTGCCGACACTAGCACCAATAATACAACATACAGGGCCGGCTATAATTAAGCTTTGTACACTATGTTTTAGTGACGATAAATCGAGGGGGGCTTTAATAACTTTAATTATTATTTGCGCGCCAAGCCATGCTTGAAAAACAACAGCGATAGCAATTGCAGCGGCTTGGAAAAAAACTTGCCAGTTTAATATATCAACAACATTATCAAGGTGAATTAAGCTAGTAAGTAATGCACCAACAAAAATACCTAAAAAAGACTTACGGCCCCATAACAAAAAGCTTGCTACAGCTATGCCCGCAGGGGGCCAAGAAGCCACAGCGAAACCATCTATAGCAAGCAATAAATTACTAAAATAGCCTGTAATAAAGTAAGCGCAAGCTAAGCAAAAAGACAATTTAAACAAACCTTTCATCGCCTTTTGCTCCTTGCAATATTAAATGGTGTTTATTAAATGTAACTCATTATTTATAAAGTACCAATGCTTTATCTAGTTGTGCACTTTTTTCATAACTTAACTTTGCTTGCTGCATATATTGTTTTTTATTTTCATTATTTAGTGCTTTATCAAACACCTTTGCCGCTAGGTCGTAATCACCTTGCGCATTAGCAAGACAAGCCAAAGCGAGCAGTAATGAGTTATTTTGCTCATCTTTTTTAAGTCGATCTTGAATACTCGTTTGTAATTTACGGGCATTTGCCGTTGTTGCTTTACTTAATATGTTAGCTAATTGTGCATGTTGTTCTTCATGCTTAACCATTTTTATTAAGTCATTTTCAATTACGCTTAACTGCCCTGCAGCAGCCATTTGCGTTAAATAAGCGCTGTAGGCGTAGCTATGTAGCTTTTTAGGTAACTGCTTATATTTAGCTGTTACTTCATCAACAGGAAATGAGGCAAAATAGGCATTAAAAACGCGATGCCATTGCTCATTTGTTAGTACTTTTTTGCGTAAAAGACGCGGTAAAAATGCTTCTAAAGCACTAAAATGTTGTTGCTGCACTAGCACTTCGGTGTAAATTTTTAGCTCAAGTGCTGTCGCTTTTTTCGATTCTGCAATAACCCGTAGTTGCGACTCTATAGCACTACTATTACCACTAGCTAGCCATAGTTTTGCTACTTTTAGTTGCTGCTCTGGGTTTATATCAAATAAGTACTCAAGGGCTTTGTCGGTTTGATTATTAGCTAGTGCTGCCTTAGCAAGCAGTGCTAAACGTATATCTTGATACTGATCGGGTACCTTGCTAGATAGCGCCTGCTCTATTTGTGCATAGTCGTCATTAATTACACTCCATAGCGCCTGCTCAATTGCAGCTTGCTTGCGCCCTTGGCTACGAGCAAAAAAACTATGCTTAGTATTGCGATAAATAGAGAATAAATAACGCACGAGTTTATAGGTTAAATAACTAACGACTAATACTGCGATTGTTAGCACGGCAAACGAAACAATTGTGCCTTCAATTGTGGTGTTGTTAAACGAAATTAGTACATAGCCTTTTTCGTCCAATAAAAAAGGGGCTGCTGCTAACACCACAACAAGTGCAATAATTAAAATGATCAACCCTATCATTTTGCCCACTCCTTAACTTGCTGCGTGCTTTGTAAGTTTACTTTAGGGTTAAAGTTTAGCTGCTCTTTTTCTAGATTAGACAGCGACTTTAAAACCATTTTTGTAACATCATCATCTTGTTTAAAGTATTCAGCCACTAAACGTTTTGCTTCGCTTAGTGCTGCAAAGTAAACACTGGCGTGCTTGCTCAATAATGCATCTTGCGCTTGCGTTATATAAAGCTTAACTCTTTGATTTACCAGGTGTCGCTGTTGTTCACTTAATAATGGCTCTATAGCAACGCCTTCACGATGACGAATAGTAATAAAACCATCTAAAAATTGATCCCAACTATTTTTTAAGTTTTGCTGCCAATCGCTAAGATCTTCACTTAATACCTTGTCATCAATTTTTGCTACTTCTTCAGGCAGGTTCACCGCATTAAATACCAATTCATCAATATTTTTCAGCACACTACTAAGCTGTAAATAAATAGCTTCAACGGCAATTGGTTTTATGGCATCTAAGGTTTGTATATCTTGTGTAATGGCTTGGCGCACTGTAATAGTACCGGGGTGATCGCTAAGTAAAGCATCTAAACGTTTTAATACAGCGCTAGTTCCTTGATAGTCGTTTTCGGCCCACAACTTAAACTCAGCCATGCGTTGCAAGCTGGTAACTTCTTGTGGATTTAAAGACGAGCCTTGCTGCTGCGCTTGTTGTAAGGCAGCCTTTAGTTCTTGCTGGTTTTTTGTAGTACTTTCGCGCATTGCAGCTGTTACTTTTTGCTCAGACGTTAATAGTGTCTGTTGCAAATTAGCTTGAGCTAACTTAAGTGCTTGCAGCTCTTGTTGTAGTAATTTATTTTGCTCATTTAACTGATTAACAGCTAAGCTTTGCGTCTTGCTCGCGTTGAGCTTTTGATAAAACTCAAAGCCAACTCCAGAGGCAACAATTAATGAAATAATAAGTGCTAAGCTCCCAACTTTACTTACCCGTTGCTTAGTGTTGCCAGACTTATCAGTTGCTTTAAGCGTTTCGCTTTTAGCCGTAGCTTTGCCATTGTTGGCTGTTGCATTAGTCGTTTTTTGCGCTGCTTTATCTACCGTTGACGGTACTGACTGTTCGCTCATTTTGCTACCTTGCTGATTAATGCAGGTAAACATAGCGTTATCGCTAGCTCCTGCTGCAATATGTATATTAGCCGAACTTACCTGATGCTGCTGTAAATAAGCGCCTATACGCTCACTAGCTACATAAAATCGGCACTGTTGTAACCATTGTCTTTGGGGTGCAGCAAGGTTTTTAAAAATAGCATCAACCGCCGCATTACTTGTTATGACTATACCGTGTACATTCTGGCTTTGCCAGTGGTCTATCCAGTTGTTAGGCTCAGGGTCTATGGGAGTACGCTGATACACTACGCAGTTATTTAAAAAGGCACCACGCTGCTTTAGTGTTTTAGCTATATCAGGACGCCCACCTATTCCTTTAACCAATACAATATTACAGCTATCAACATCGGCAAGCGATTTAAGCGCTAATAACCCCTCTGAGTCGTGCTGTTTAGGAACAGCCGCTCGCACGCCAAACACCTCATAAATAGTGTCGGCTGTTTGTTGGCCAACCCCATAAAATTGCGCTTTTATATTAATATCTGGCTTTAATTCACTCAGCGCCAAAACCGCATCTTGCGACACAAAAATAATTTTATCGGCATTAGTTAATGGGCTGAGCTCAATACTATCGGGGGTTAAATACTCTATTTTTAATACGGGAAATAAAGACGCTTGATAACCCGCTTGCTCAAGTTGTTGTGCAAGGGCTGCGCCTTTTCCTTGGGGACGAGTTATCAAGATATTTAACATTACGCGTCTCTATATACTTCAGCTAATATTCTGTCTGCACCTTGAGCCAATAACATTTTAGCCAGCTCAACCCCTAGTTTTTCTGCGTCATTAACGTGGCCGCTAACTTCATCACGTAAAATTTCGCTACCATCTATTGCGCCTACTAAACCACGTAAGTGCACTTGATCGCCGTTAACTAGCGCATAAGCACCAATTGGCACCTGACACCCACCTTCTAAATGGCGGTTCATTGCGCGCTCGGCATTTACCCGAATACGTGTTTCGCTGTGCTCCAGTGGAGCAAGTAATGCTTTTATTGCTTCGTCATCAGTACGACACTCAATACCTACAGCACCTTGTCCATTGGCAGGCAATGACACTTCTGGCTCAATATAAGCACGAATGCGGTCTTTCATTTCTAAACGGATCAAGCCTGCTGCTGCTAAAATAATTGCGTCGTATTGGCCTGAATCTAATTTTGCTAAGCGTGTATTTACGTTACCGCGAAGGTCATGAATTTTTAGATCTGGACGTGATGCGCGTATTTGACACTGACGACGTAAGCTTGAAGTGCCCACAATTGCACCTTGTGGCAGCTCGTCAATATTGGCAAAGTTATTTGATACAAAAGCATCACGTGGATCTTCGCGCTCACAAATAGTGTGTAGTGTTAACCCTTCTGGAAACTCTACAGGCATATCTTTCATCGAGTGCACGGCCATATCGGCCAACCCTTCTAGCATGGCTTGTTCAAGCTCTTTAACAAATAAACCTTTACCACCAATTTTAGCTAAAGGGGTATCTAAAATAATATCGCCTTGGGTCGACATAGGCACTAATTCTACTAAAATACCTGGGTGATAATGCTCTAGTTGCGCCTTTACAAATTCAGCTTGCCAAAGTGCCAATGCACTTTTACGAGTAGCAATACGCACTATATTTGTTGTTTGGGTCATAAAAAATACTCACTTAATAATTGCAATTTAGCTGGCTCAATCAGCTAATATTCTAAATTCTTTTTGAGCAATTAATTGGCCTTGCTCATCAATTACATCAACCCGCCATTGGCCTATTTGCGAGTCCATTATATTCTTGGTCGAATACGTACGATAACGAGAGGATGTTATATCTAACTCAATTTCAGCCACAATATCATCCTCAAAAAACCATACATGCTTTACCTGTTGGCCTTGTAAGTTTTTTAGCTCACTAAAAAACGATAACGTCTCGTCAAATTGACTTAAACGAATATCTGCAGCAAATACATTTACCGGCTCTCGCTTGCTTACTTTACGTGTAAGCACTGCTCGGCTTATTTTATCGGTATCTATTTGCGCGCCAAGTGCCACACTCGCTAGCTGCGCTAAAGGGGCAAAGCCCTGCGTGCTAGAGAGTGCAGTATCACTAATAGCGGCAACATCTGTATCAACTAATAAATCGGTAGTAGGTACTTGCTCAATATTAACCAGCTCTGGTGAGTTGTTTTTAATCTCAGCTTGCGGGATTACGGGTAACTCTGCCGCTGCTACTTTATCAGGCTCTGCTACTTTTTGCTCTGCAACTAAATTAATAGGCGCAACTAACAACTCACTTTCACTGTTTTGTGACGCAACTGTTGCCGAGGTATTTAGCTCTACTTGCGTTGTTTGTAATGAAGTAACAGCACGCTGGCTTATATCGTTACTTTGCGCCAACACTCTATCCTCTGGCTCATTGGGGTGTTCGTCCTGCTCGGCACTAACGGCACTGGTTAAGCCATATATAACGGCAGCAGAGGTCATGAGTAGCAGCATAGAAATACTCACAATACGACGCCAATTCCACTCGTAGGTTAGTGTAGTTACACTTTCTTGTGGTTCGCGTTTAACATTTGCTTTAATAACTATTTTTTGACTCATTTTAACCTCAGCGGCTCCATTATTAGCTTAAGCGAGCAATTAACCAATGGCGAATAGCTTGCAGTTCTTCTGCGCAAACCTGGTGAGCCATAGGGTACTCTTGCCAGCTTACATCCATGCTAAGTGCTGTTAATACTTCGAACGCACTTTTACCTGCACTAGGCGGTACTACATTATCTTGACTGCCATGCGCCATAAAAATATTTAAATCTGTGTGTAGTGCTTCATCTGCCAGCTTTTCTGGTACACACATATAGGTTGAAAGCGCCATTACACCCGCCAGCTTTTGCTCAAAACGTGGGGCTAAATGCAAAGCTACAACGCCACCTTGGGAAAAACCCGCTAAAATAATTTTATCAGCAGCAATACCATTGGCTATTTCTTGGTTAATAAGTTGCTCTACTTTAGCGGCAGAATCTCTTACACCTTGCTCATCGGCACGTTTATCTAATTCTATTGATTTAATATCATACCAAGAACGCATTTCCATGCCACCATTTATGGTGACCGGTTGCACAGGCGCGTGCGGAAAAATAAATCGCAGCCCTAGTTCATTTGGTAATTGTAACTGTGGTGCTACGGGTGCAAAACCTTCCCCCGAATCACCTAAACCGTGCAACCAAATAACGGTTGCTTTATGCTCACCTTGAGCCGGATATTCTACAAACTCTAAACTCATAACGATGATTGCCATTTAACGTCTTGGCCAGCTTGGCGAGTTGATGCCTCGTTAATAAACTGCCAAAACTCTGCGCCAGAGCGATTATCTATCCACTTATCACCACGTAATTCAAAATGATGTCCGTTAAACTTAGTCGCAACCCATACTTGGTGTAAAGGTGCTTGCTTGTTAATCACAATTTTACTGTTGTCAGGAAAAATTAGTTCTAAAATACCTTGTGCCGACTCATAATCTAAATCTGCTTCACAATCATCAACTTGTTCTTCAATTGTGAACATAAGTGCTTCGGCTAATTGGTGATATTCATGATCAGTCATGGTTAATTTCCTTTGCAGGCGAGCCGCCTAATAGTGGGTGCGTTTTTGTACAGCTAGTGTAACAGGAATAAAATCATCCGCGAATAGCTGCATTTTTTAGATATTCTGTTACTCTGCGATTATAAAGCCAGCAACACTATTAATCTAATGAAAGCGATACATACTTCACAATTTAAGCAACTATTAATAAGCACTGTACTGCTAAGCGCATTAGCTGGCTGTGGTCAAAGCGGTCCGCTCTATTTGCCAGAGCAAAAAGCAGAACAAAATAAACCTCAAGACGTAGCTAATCCAGCAACTCAAACTGAGCAAACTAATACACCTACAAAGCAGGAGCAATAAATGGATTTTTTTAATTATAAAAACAATCAATTATTTGCTGAAGACGTAAGCATTGCAAGTATTGCTCAGCAATATGGTACGCCATGCTACGTTTATTCGCGAGCCACCTTTGAGCGCCATTATTTAGCCTTTGCTAATGCTACTAAAAATCATAAATCCCTGGTGTGCTACGCCGTTAAAGCCAACTCTAATATTGCGGTACTCAATATATTAGCGCGTTTAGGGTCGGGCTTCGACATTGTATCTAAGGGTGAACTGGCGCGAGTAATTAAAGCCGGTGGCGACGCCTCCAAAGTGGTGTTTTCGGGTGTGGCTAAAACAGCAGACGAAATAGCCTATGCATTAAAGCTCGGAATTAAATGCTTTAATGTTGAGTCGGTCTCGGAGCTAGAACGTATTTCAGAAGTGGCCTGTGAGCTAAATTTAGCAGCGCCTATTTCTATTCGCGTTAACCCCGATATAGATGCAAAAACGCATCCGTATATTTCTACCGGCTTAAAAGAAAACAAGTTTGGTATAGATATCCAAACAGCTGTGAGCGTGTATCAGCATGCCGCTTCACTGCCTGGATTAAACATTATTGGCGTTGATTGCCACATTGGCTCGCAACTCACCGAAACCAGACCTTTTCTTGAAGCACTTGATAAGCTACTAACGCTAATAGATGAATTAAAAGCGTGTAACATCGAGCTTACCCATTTAGATATAGGCGGTGGTTTAGGGGTAACTTATAATGACGAGCAACCTCCGCACCCTAGCGAATATGCAGCGCAAGTTACTGAGCGCCTAGTTAATTATCGCCACCTTGAGCTTATATTTGAACCCGGTCGCGCCATTGCTGCTAACGCAGGAGTTTTAGTTACTCAAGTTGAATTTATTAAACAAAACCAAGATAAGTACTTTGCTATTGTTGATGCAGGCATGAACGACATGCTGCGCCCAGCGCTTTATCAAGCATGGCAAAAAATCATTCCGGTATCGGTACGCGACGACGAAACCCCTACTCATAACTTTGATATTGTTGGCCCTGTTTGCGAAACTGGTGACTTTTTAGGTAAAGACCGCGAGTTAGCACTTAAACAAGGCGACTTACTGGTACAAAGAAGTGCCGGTGCTTATGGCTTTACTATGAGTTCAAATTATAACTCTCGTCCGCGTGTTGCAGAAATAATGGTAGATGGCAGTCAACATCATCTTATTCGCGAACGCGAAACCATAGAGAGCCTGTATCAAGGTGAGAAAATTTTACCTTAAACGTTTTTGTAAGTCCCTGCTCTGTGGCATGATTAGCGCAGAGCAAAACCGAATTAGAGCGCTATGTTAGTTAATTTTTCCAAAATGCACGGCTTAGGCAACGACTTTGTTGTGATTGATAATATTACACAAAACGTTTTTTTGTCGCGAGATCAAATAATAAAACTGGCCGATCGCCATTTTGGCATTGGCTTTGACCAACTGCTAATGGTTGAAGCACCATACTCCCCTGATCTCGATTTTCATTACCGTATTTTTAATGCCGATGGCACCGAAGTAGAGCAATGCGGCAATGGCGCACGTTGCTTTGCCCGCTTTGTACGTATGAAAGGCCTTACCAATAAACACAAAATCACTGTGTCTACTAAGTCGGGTAATTTAACCCTATACATAGAAAAAGACGGCCAAGTAACTGTAAATATGGGCCATCCTAATTTTGAGCCAAGTAAAATCCCACTCAAAGCAACCAAGCGCGAACTGACCTATATTATTCGTACCGAAGAGCATACTGTTTTTAGTGGCGCGGTTTCTATGGGTAACCCACATTGTGTATTAGAAGTTGACGATATTACTACCGCACAAGTTGATATTTTGGGTCCGTTACTTGAAAACCATGAGCGTTTTCCGCAGCGAGCTAATATTGGTTTTATGCAAGTTATTTCCAAAGAGCATATTAAATTACGAGTGTGGGAGCGCGGTGTAAACGAAACATTAGCATGTGGTACAGGCGCTTGTGCAGCAATGGTTATTGGGTTTATTCAAAATAAATTAATCAGCACAGTACAAGTAGACTTACCCGGTGGCAGTTTACAAATTCGCTGGAACGGTGAAGGCCACCCAGTACGTATGACCGGCCCAGCAGAGCATGTGTTTGATGGACAAGTGGCACTATGAGTGAGCTAAACGCGCAGCAAGTGGTAGATTATTTACAACTCCACCCTGATTTTTTAATTCAGCACCCTGAGCTACTTGCTCAGCTTGAGCTGCAACAACAAGCCCAAGGTGCAACATCTTTGGTGCATATTCAGCAGCGGCAATTGCGCGAGCACAATACGTTGTTAAAAAATCAAATTGCCAGCATGAGCAAATACGCTGCACAAAATGAGCAAGTGTATCGCTTATTTAGCCTATGCCATCAACAGCTTTGCAGTAATAACGACTTCGATGCGCTTGCCAGTAACTTACAAGATATTATTTGTAGCAATCCAGATATTAGCGACTGTCGGTTAGTAAAGTACGACACTAAATATGCTCAACTTGTTGAGCATCGCCTGAGTAATTCAGGGCACTATTTAGGGCGTATTAATCAGCAAGAACGAGATTTGTTATTTAGCGATACGGCGCAATCAACGGCTATTTATTTAATTGGTGATATTAACAAGCCAATTGCTATTTTGGCTTTTGCCAGCAACAACGCCAACCACTTTGAGCCCGCACAAGACACCCTTTTTGTACTAGACTTTGTAGTCGCTCTGCAGTCAAGGTTGCTGGAACTTGCATGAGTGACAACCCTGCGCCAAATATCAGCGACTTAAGCGATAACTGGCGCACGCCTATTACTTTATTTAGCGACTATTTAAAGTTTGAAAGGCAATACTCAGCGCACACTGTTAACCAATATGTCAGCCAACTTGGCTTTGCAGCGCTTTACTTTAGTAAGCTCTGCGACGACTGGTTTAGTGTACAGGGTGAGCATATTCGCCGTTACAGCATGGCACTGCGCTCAAAACAATTAAGTGGCCGCACTATTAGTTTAAAGCTCAGTTGTATTCGCAGTTTATATAAATTCTTAAAAGCCAAAAATATTGCTAAACAAGCGCATTACCATAACCCAGCGGTAGGCATAAAAGGGCCTAAGTTTGCTAAGCCTTTACCTAAAAATCTCGAT
The DNA here is from genome assembly GCF_040308685.1 of Pseudoalteromonas sp. 20-MNA-CIBAN-0454. NCBI lineage: Bacteria > Pseudomonadati > Pseudomonadota > Gammaproteobacteria > Alteromonadales > Pseudoalteromonadaceae > Pseudoalteromonas > Pseudoalteromonas sp. 20-MNA-CIBAN-0454. The sequence goes on from NZ_JBEOOB010000017.1 coordinate 31,459, forward strand.
GTAGATCAAATGGCACGCTTGCTCGAAATACCCGACGACGAACCTCTGGCCATTAGAGATAAAGCCATGATGGAGCTTATGTACTCATCAGGTTTACGTATTAGCGAATTAGTTGGTGCTAACCTACAAGATATAAGCGCCGCAAATGGTGAAATATTAGTACGCGGTAAAGGCAATAAAGAACGCTTAATTCCGGTAGGCAGTAAAGCGTTAAACGCGCTAAAAAAATGGCTCATAATACGCCCTCAATTTGCAAACCCTGACGAAGTGGCGGTGTTTTTAAGTAGCAAAAAAAATCGCATTTCGGTACGCCAAGTACGTTTAAGAATGCAAGAATGGGGCATCAAGCAAGGCATTAGCTCGCAAGTGCATCCGCACAAATTGCGCCACTCGTTTGCTTCGCATATTTTAGAGTCATCTGGCGATTTACGCGCGGTACAAGAACTGCTCGGGCACAGTAGTTTGTCGGCCACTCAAGTGTATACTCATTTAGATTTTCAGCATTTAGCCAAGGTGTACGACAACACGCACCCAAGGGCAAAAAAGCGAACTGATTAGGAAACCATAATATGATCCGCTTTAATCGTGCCATTGCACCTGTGTCGGTATTAAGCTTCGACCTAGACGATACCCTTTACGACAATCGCCCAATTATAAAAGCCGCCGTACAAGCGCAAACTGATTATTTAAATACCCTGCCGGGTTATCAACATCAGGGCTTGCAGCAATGGCTGCATTGTCGTGATTGTGCACTGCAACAGCAGCCAAAATTAATTGAAGATGTAACGCAGTGGCGTTTGCAAACACTGGGCTTACTTCTTGCTAAGCAAGGCTTTAATGCCAACGACGCAAAACACTTTGCAAGTGCTGCGTACAAGGTATTTGCTCAAGCTCGCAGTAATATAACCGTGACCGATGACGTACTGAACTTACTCGATAAGCTCGCTACTCGCTTTACCCTTATAGCCATAACCAACGGCAATGCCGATGTGAGCCAGTTTAATTTAAATAATAAATTTAACTTGGTACTGCAAGCGGGTTTACACGGTAAAGCTAAACCGCACAATAACTTGTTTGATCAAGCAGCTACACATTTACAGGTGCCACACAAAGCTATTTTACACATTGGTGACAGCCTAGATAGCGACGTGCAAGGCGCTAATAATGCCGGCTGCCAATCTGTATGGTTAAATAACCAAGCTGCCAACTATACTTACAAAGGCCTTGCCGATATTGAAATAACTAACATTAATGCCTTATCACACTTAATTTAAGTGCACGTGTACTAGTTTAATATAAATCAGTAAACAGATAGGTTAGAGTTAAGTATAAAAATAATCCTAAGGACAGAAAGTGACTCTAAGTGACTACCTAGAAAAATTGGCAAATGAGCCAAAAAGCATCGAATTTACCGACACTATGGCAATTATCGATACACATTACCGCTTCACCCCTTGCGCATTTAATAATCATGGTTTACTTAGTGCTGCGAGCGAGAACAATGGTTCTTGCAAAATTTTCGCTTTTGCAAAACTAAACCAACTTAGTAAACAAAATACGCTCGATTGCTTTGGTCAGTTTTATCATCAAGATGTGCTTAACAACCCCAAAGGTAGCGATCATATGAATATTCGCACCTTTATGCTTGCTCCTGAAGTGACCCCGTTTTTAGGCGTAACCTTTACAGGCGAGCCACTTAAAGCTATTTAATCACCCTGCAAGGGTTTAATAAGCGATTTTTCCATAAAATAGCGAGTACCCGTGCGCGGATAATTATTAAGTTGATACTTAACTTGGTAACCGTGCTTTTCATAAAAAGGCTTGGCTTGAAAATCAAGCGTATCGAGCTGCCCCCTCGTTGCCCCAAGCTCAACTGCAGCCGCTTCAAGTGCGACTAATAACTTAGTCGCCAAGCCATTGCCACGTACTAACTCGCTGCACCAAAGCCAATTTATCTGCAACCAATTGCCAAATACACAGCCACTAATCCCAGCGACCAATTCCTCTTGTGCGTCTAAAAACTGATAACCAATAGACATACGCTCAGCATCAAAATGCGCGCTATTAAACGCCACTATTTTTTGACGAAGCGCCTGATTTAAGCAATCGTCATTATTTGCATATAATTGATACATTAACGCCTCTAATATTTATAAAATTAAAAATTATTAAACCAACAGCTGCTTATAAAAATGCATATTCTGTAGCGCCTAACACTAAATTTATAGCTATTTACCCACCTTCAGTAATGTTTACTTGGCAGCTTTGCTATAATCTGCTGCACACTTTTGCCAATGACTAACAGCAACCATTTATGAGCACCAAAATTCGACTCGCTAAATACATTGCCCATGCTGGTGTTTGCTCGCGTAAACAAGCCTCACGCTTAATTGACGAAGGTGCAGTGATAGTAAATAACCGCCCGGCTAATCATATTGACCATGTTGATGAGCAAGACCAAATAACAGTTAACGGGCAAATTATTAAAGGCACTGCTGAGTTAATTTATTTTGCTTATCATAAGCCTGTAGGTATTGACTGCAAGCTTGATCAGAATGACCCTGCTAGCCTTTATCACCACCTGCCTACTATTACGCGGGTTTACCCTATTGGCCGTCTTGATAAAGACTCCCGTGGCTTGCTTATATTAACCAACGATGGTGAGTTGTGTAACCAACTAATTCATCCCGACTTCCACCAGCCAAAACGTTACTTAGTTAGCGTTAATAAAAGCATTGATGCCGAGTTTTGTACAAAAATGGCCGCAGGTGTACCGGTAGATAAGCAAATAACCTTGCCCTGTAGCGTTGAAAAAATAGCAGACAAACAATTTAGTATTATTTTAAAGCAAGGGCTTAATAGGCAAATTAGAAAAATGGCACACTATTGTGGTTACAAGGTAATTGACTTGTATCGCGAGCAAATTAGCGAGCTAACCCTGCAAACGCTAAACCTTGCCCAAGGGCAATATATTGCAATTAATAAAAGCGATATTATAAAGTAAGCGCCTTTTAAAACGCTTTGGGGTTTTAAAATAAATTTAAAAGCTCACTGCAATCATTGCAATAGCTGTACTTATACCAACAAACCACATAATTGAGCGCATTATATCTAGGTTAAGGTGGTAAAAAGCACAAAATAAAACACGCGCTACAATGTGGCTCATCGCCAAGGTTTCGGTTACCGCATTAACATTATTAGTGCCTAATACCACCGCAAGTGCAACGGCAAATACTGCTAACGACTCAAAACAGTTTTGGTGTGCAGCTAAAGCGCGCGCTCCTAAACCGGTTAATTGAGTTTGTTGTTGGCGCGGATGCTTGTTGTCGTAGCCGCCCAATTTATTAAGTTCGATTACTGCGGGTATTCTTGCTAAATAAGGCATTACAACGGCCAATAAAGCACAAGCGATTAAAATAGTCATAGTACGGTTCTTTGTTATTGTTAATTATTTAAAATAACACACCCACTATAAAAAAGCCGCCAGATAAGCACCTGACGGCTAAACAGTAACATCAAGCCAACTATAAACTAATTTACGGCAGTTAAACTGCGGCATATTGTCGCAGCTGAGCCTAAAGCACTATCGCTTTACTTTGTATACCTTGTTAACTTATCGCCCTCTATTATTTTTGTATTGTTATTATGACTTGGGTATTTTTCACTTTTTTAGCCGCTTTTATGCAGGCGTGGCGCAATGCACTGCAAAGTAAGTTAAGTAGTAATGTGAGCGTAGCTGGCGTTACTCTATCGCGTTTTATTGTTGCAGGCCCTATTGCTGCTGTGTATTTGTATGGTTTATATCAATACCAAGATACCGCTATGCCTAGTTTTAATAATGCTTTTTGGGGCTTTATTATTGGCGCAAGTATTATGCAAATTCTTGCTACTGGCTTAATGGTTAAATTATTTAAAATGAATAATTACGCTGTGGGCGCTGGGCTTGCAAAAAGTGAGGCTTTGGTTGCCGCTATTTTAGGAGTATTATTTTTTGGCTCGGCGTTAACCTTATTGGGTTGGTTGGGGGTATTTTTAGGGGCTATTGCCGTACTGCTAATGAGCGGTATAACCAGCATTAAACGCTTCGATGCCAAAACAGCTTTATTAGGGCTTGCGTGCGGTACTTGCTTTGCGCTTACTTCATTATGGGTACGTGAGGGCAGTTTAAATTCAGGGCTATTATTTCCTCACTCTGCTGCTTGGGTACTGCTTTTTGTTATTAGCTTACAAACTCTAATATTGCTGGGTTATTTATTATTAAAAGAGCCACACACCCTCAGTAAACTTTGGCAATATAAGGGCACAACTGTCGCGATTAGTATTTTTAGCTGTGTGGGCTCTATTGGCTGGTTTAGCGCCATGAGCTTGCAGCATGTTGCCTATGTAAAAACGCTTGGCCAAATAGAGGTGTTTTTTACCATACTCATTGCCGTACTGTGGCTAAAACAACCGCTTAAAAAACAAGACAGCGCCGGGTTATTACTCATTGCTGTTGCCGCTATTTTAGTCATGCTGCCCAATTAATTACTAGCAAAAAAAAGCGCAGGATTAAAAGCCTGCGCTTTTTTGATTAAACCGCGTTGAGTTTACTTTTTAATGACTTATTTTAAGTGTGATCACACCGCAAATAATCATTAATACACCGGCAATACGGCCAAAAGTGGCGGCATCACCATAAAACAAAATGCCCACAATAAATGTGCCAGCAGCGCCAATGCCTGTCCATACCGCGTAAGATGTACCCATAGGAATATCACGCTGGGCTAGCCACAACATAAAACCACTAACCACCATAAATGCAACCGCAATGCCAATACCTAACCAGCGGCTGTCACTTTGTTGCGATATTTTTAAGCCTATTGGCCAGCCAATTTCAAGCAAGCCCGCAATTATTAAATACATCCAAGCCACTTAAAGCACTCACTCTATTAAAAATTTGCGGTATTTTAGCGAGCTAATTTATTCATTAACAGCAATAAACAAGATTAATGATAATTAACCAGCTCACACTTTAATAAGCTACCTATTTTGTAGTGATTAAAAGCTACTTTTTTGCTTATCCGCACTAACCTTTTTATCGTCGCTCACTTTTTTTAGCATTATGTCGTATAAATCTTCACGTCGATCTTTTAAGTTACGTACTGTCCCTTCGCTGTGAAGAATTTTTAATTTATCCATATCAAGGTCACTAAATAACAACATTTCGGTATTAGTGGTTGCCTCATTGAGTGTTGCATCATGTGGGAATGAAAAGTCAGACGGTGTAAGTACTGCCGATTGTGCAAACTGTACATCTAGGCTTTCTACTTCTGGTAAGTTACCAACAGAGCCTGCTATAACCACATAACATTCGTTTTCAATAGCGCGTGCTTGAGCACAATGACGTACCCGTAAATAGCTATTTTTAGTATCAGTCCAAAAAGGTACAAATAAAATTTCTAAGCCTTCTTTGGCCATAATTCTAGATAGTTCTGGAAACTCAACATCGTAACAAATTTGAATACCAACACGCCCTGCATCAGTTTCAAATACCGCTATTTTGTCGCCGCCTTGAATAACCCAGTCATTTTGCTCATGCGGGGTAATATGAATTTTACGTTGCTCATCTATTTTACCGCTGCGGTGACATAAATAACTGACGTTATAAATTTTATCCCCGTCGGCTACTGGCATTGAGCCGGTAATAATATTGGCATTGTATTCAATTGCCATACGCGACATAGCATTTTTAAAGGTTTCTGTGTACTCGGCTAAATTGCGGATCGCTTCGGTTTGATTAACTTGCTCAGTTAAGCCCATTAGCGGGGCATTAAAAAACTCAGGGAATAAAATAAAGTCACTTTGATAATCAGAAACCGTATCAACAAAATACTCGACCTGCTTGAGCATTTCCTCTACCGACTCCACCTTACGCATTTGCCACTGCACCGCACCTACACGCACAATCGACTTTACTATATTAATAACGGTGTCGGTTGGTTCGTACAATATGTTATTCCACTCCAGTAATGTGGCATAACCTACTGATTCTTGATCTTCGGGTAAATACTTTTTAAGTAAGCGTTTAACTTGAAAATCGTTTGCTAGCTGAAAACTTAAGATAGGATCGTACAGCTCTTTTTGATCTACTTTAGCTATATATTCCATTGGGGTCATTTCATTACTATGATTGTAATAACGCGGAATACGACCACCCGCTAAAATAGCGCGTAAGTTGTATTGGCGGCACAATTCTTTTCGGGCATCGTACAGCCTACGCCCAAGGCGCATACCTCTGTGCGTTTCGCTAATCGCAACATCTAAGCCATACAGTGCATCGCCAGCGGTATCACTAAATACGCGGTCATGACCATCGGCTATGTCTTCATATGTATGGGGGTTAGAAAAGCGGGCATAGTCTACTTGCACGCTTAATGCTAAGCCTACCAGCACACCATCATCCACAATGCCTATTTGCCCTTCTGGAAACTGGTCTATTAATCTAAAAATTGTATGGCTAGGCCATGCACCACCTAAATCTGGGTATGCTTGATCCATCAAGGTTTTAATTTGTGGGTATTGCTCTTTAGTTAAATTACAAATTTCGAGATGGGTTTTTTCTACCGTCATACACAACTCCTTGAGGAATGGGGAATAAAAAAGCCGAACATACGCCCAGCTTAATAAAATAGTTGATGTGCTATTACTTAATTCATTTTTATTGTTTTAAACTACGATAAAAAAGTGTAGTTACACGCTCTTTAGGTAACCAGCTAGCGTATTCAAGGCCAAGCTCTGCCAATGGGTCGGCGTTAAGTACTTGCTCTAAGCTCGCCTTGTTTTGCATTGCTTTAAGCATAACATCTTTGGCTTTTTGCACCAGCTTACGATACACCACCAGCCCTGAACGATCGCTTAGCGGACCATGTCCTGGGATCACTTTTGTATTATCGTCAATTTGTTTCACTACGTCATCTACAGCCGCTAAAATACCATCAACACTGCCACCACTGTCTACATCTACAAACGGTAAGCTGCCAAAGTTAAAGAAAATGTCGCCCATGTGTACAATGTTAGCCTTGTTAAAAAATATGACTGCGTCACCGTCAGTATGTGCATGCTGATAATGCATTACATGCGCATGTTCGTTGTTAAAGTGCAGCTTTAAATCGTGGCTAAAACTAATCCGTGGTAAAAAATCTGACCCTTCACCATGCTCCGCTACTAAGCGCTTATGCACATTATCGTGAGCAATAACGTGGGCACCTGCTTTAGCAAAATTTTCGTTGCCTCCGGTGTGGTCGCCATGATGATGGGTGTTAATTACAAACTCAGTACTGCCGGGCTGTAAATCGCTAATCGTTTTTTTAATATCGCTTGAAAGCTTGGCAAATTGATCATCAATAATATAAATACCATCGTCGCCGACACTTACAGCAATATTGCCTCCTTGAGCAAGTAACATATAAATATGCTCGCTCAGTTTTTGCGTTTTAACTACACTTTCATCGGCATAAGCCGCACTACTTAACAACAAACCAGTGATTAATGCGGGAAGTAATTTTTTCATTTTAGTGCTCACTTATATTTATAATTAATTATCGTCTATTTATGAAGAATAACTACACGACATAGACTCTGCCTTACCTAAAAACCAAACATACGGCTGTAAATTCACCCTAAAAAGATAAACAGGCACTAGCTTAGTTCACTAAACAGTTACTTGCCTTTTGGCGATATTATTATTTGATGTACTAGCGCTTGTGGTAATAATGGCGTGTTTTCTGCATTAATATACTGACTAAAACCAGCACGATAAAAGTTTGATAACGGGTGCCCCGACTGCCCGCCAGGCACAGTTAAAATGGCGTTTTCTAAATGTCCGGGCTGTACAATAAAGCGCTGTGAAGCACCAAAGCTACGCCCCTGCACTGCTGGCATGTAACTGTCACCAAACCCTGGCGTTTTTGGCATATTTAAAAAGCGGGCAAGTATTGGTATTTGTTTAGCAAACGGATGCTCTATAACCAGCTCGTTTACTTTGCCCCACTGCCAGCCTTGAATGTTATTACCGTATTGCGTACTGAGTTTAGCAATAGTTTGACTAAATGCCCCCTGCAGCTGCTGCTCCCAAGTTGAAAATTGTGGATTGAGCCAACTACTTGGTTGCGCGTTAATAAGCTGCCAAACTGCCGGTTCTAAGTCACGCCTTACGTAGCTCAACGTGCCATTTTTCTCACTTAAGCTTTGCTGCAACGTACTAAAGGTAATATTAATCACTTCATCGCGATAATGCTTTACCAAGGTATAACCTACTGAGCTTGCACACGCGCACTGCTGCCAGTTTTCAACAGCGCTAATATACGCGGCGTTATTACCTTCATCGGCTTTGAGTTGCTTGAGCAATAAAGCGTGCCAAGGAATTAAAAATCGTGCTTGGTTATCAAGCTGTAATTGATAAAAATCATCTTCAACAAATTTTTGTTTTTCAAACAAGCGGTCGCGCACTTGTGTTGCACGCGCGCCAAGTGAATATCCGCCGTTACCAAAACGCTCGTTATCCTGAGCACTTACCACCCGTGAGTTTGCAGTCCATATTCGTCCACTTACTGGGTTTTTAACCACGGGGCGCTGCGCTTCATTTTGCAACCAAAGCGGCGAGTAATCAGTACTTTTAACACTAAGCTCGCTGGGTGTTTTACGCCCAGGAATCCCCCCCATTAACTTCCATGCGGCACTGCCTTGGCTATCAACTACAATTAAATTTTGTACCGGAATACCTACATCGCTGGCTATAGCAAGGGCATCATCAACTTCGGTAGCCTGTTCGAGCTGTAATAATTGCATATTAACCGCATAACTTTGATGCGCCGCCCAGCTCAGTGCATAAGCTTGCCCGTTAATATATTTTACCGGGCCATATTCGCTCAGGGTAAGTGTGTAAGTTTCGGCTTCATTATTAGGTAATGCAATTTGCTCATCTACTTGCCACGCTTTATTGTTACTTGTAAGCGCAACCCAATCCGCGGTATCAATATAACCATTGGTAAACCCCCATGCGATATGATTATTAGTGCCTACTACAATAGCTGGCGCACCCGGTAACGATACGCCCGTAACTTGGGTTTTTACATTGTTATGTACATAATTTAGTTGCGCTTTGTACCAAATAACAGGCACTGCCATTGCTAAGTGCATGTCATCGGAGAGCATAGCAGCTCCGGTTGTAGTTAATGCGCCGGTAACTGCCCAGTTATTACTGCCGCGCTCTTGGCTTGCTGCAAAAGAATTAAATGCATACATTGCTGGTGTTGATGATTGCACAGTGGATGATTGCTGCGTTTGTTGCTTGGGTATTGGTAGTTTAGGTATGCCTGCGCTGTAAGGTGCTAGTTGGCTGCCATCAAGCGCAGCTTGGTATTGACTAGGTTGCGTTAAAAATTTGAGCATATGTTTGCCGTATTGCTGCTCAATTTGAATTAATGCTTGGTCGCGCTCAAAGGTGGCACTTTGTAAATCAAGATACATACTAAAAATTATTAATAGGCTATCTTCGCTTTGCCATGGCCTTTGCTGTGCACCAGTGAGCAAATATTCAAAGCTTGAGTAACCTATTTGCGCTAACCCTTCGTTAACCCCTTGAGCGTAGCTTTTAAGTAATTGCTTATCCGACTCAGGAAGATTTTTTAAAATAACTTGGCTGCGTTTACGCAATTGATGAAAACGCATTTTTTTATCTAGTGCTAGCGCCGCCTTACCAAAAATTTCGCTCAACTCACCAGCGGCATTACGCCTCAGTAAGTCCATTTGAAAAAATCGGTCTTGCCCATGCGCATACCCCAAACCATAAGCGGCATCGTTGTGGCTTTGTGCTTTTATAACAGCTTGACCAAGTACATCACGCGAAATAATGACCGACTCATTAATCGCTTCGCTATGACCTTTGCCGTCAAGCGCTGGTAAACTCAAACTAAGTACACCATAAACAACCGCAGTACCGGCCAGCCCTAAAACCACTACTAACAGCAGCAAGCGCTTGATTACTTTAAACATCCAGCTATCCTTTAAAAATTCTAATAAAGTATTATTAACATATATTTACTATCCTTCTATTAAAAAGTCATATTCTGCGGCGCAAAGGATGAAATAAACCTCAAAATCCACGATAATAGCTAATCCACATATTGTGCAGCCCTAGTTGAGATGAGTATGACTGATAAAACATTTATAAAAGGTAAAGACCGCGATTTAGAATCGTCGATCTCTACTATGCAAAATAAGCTAAAAGCCCTTAATATTAATATTGAGGAAGCGTTATGGCTTAACCCTGTAGCTAACTGTTATTCGGTACATATTCGTGACCAAGACTGTGGCGTAATGTTTACCAATGGTAAAGGCGCAAACGACAAAGCATCGTTAGCTTCGGCATTAGGTGAATACTTTGAACGCTTAAGCTGTAACTACTTTTTTGCTGACTTTTATTTAGGTGAAGAATTTGCCCATGCAGAGTTTACCCATTACCCAACCGAAAAGTGGTTTACAGTAACAAACGATGAAGTGCCTGAGGGCATTATGGATGAAAGCTTATGGGACTACTTTGACCCAGAGCGCGAACTTAATGCATCGCACCTTTTCGATTTTAACTCTGGTAATGTTAAGCGTGGTATTTGTACTGTGCCATACACCCGCCAAAGCGATAACCAAGATGTGTATATTCCGGTTAACGTTATTGGTAATATTTTTGTATCTAACGGTATGAGTGCCGGCAATACTAAATTTGAAGCACGGGTACAAGGCTTATCCGAAGTATTTGAACGCGCTATAAAAAGCCGCATTATTACTGAGGGCTTGTGTCTGCCTATCGTGCCTGAAGAAGTCGTTAAGCTGTACCCTAAAATTCATGAAGCGTGTGAAGAGTTACGCAGCCATGGTTTTCATTTACGTATTGCCGATGCCTCTCTAGGCGGTAAATACCCGGTAATGAGCGTTACCCTTATTCACCCAGCTGATGGCTCTGTATTTGCTTCTTTTGGTGCTCACCCATCATTTGAAGTGGCACTTGAGCGTACCGTAACAGAACTATTACAAGGTCGTCGTTTAGATCAACTTGATGTGTTCCAACCTGCTACTTTTGATAATGATGAAGTTGCCTCTCCAGAAAACACTGAACTGCACTTTATTGATTCTAGCGGCTTAATTTCTCATGACTTTTTCCGCGCAAAAGCCGACTTTGACTTTGTGCATTGGGACTTTAGCGGCACAACTGAGCAAGAATATAACTTTTGTACCGACTTAATCCATAGCATGGGGCATGATATTTACATCATGGATTACACTCACTTAAACGTATATGCATGTCGTATTTTAGTCCCTGGTATGTCAGACATTTACCCAGTTGATGAACTAATTTGGCGTAACAACAACGAAGGCGCTAAGTTCCGCGAAACATTTTTATCACTTGATCAGTACGACGTTGAGCAATGGATGGAAATTTATGACTCACTAGAGGAAGCGGGCCATAGCGATATCATTCGCGCTGCCGAGTTTATTGGTTTAGTAACCGACCCTGATACATCTTGGGATACGCTGCGTATTGGTGAACTAAAAGCGCACCTTTGCCTAGCCGCAGGTAACGAAGAAGCCATTGATTGGGTTGACTGGATATTACATACCGGGCAAGTAAACGAAGATGCAATGCGTCACTTTCGCTGTTTAAAAGCTATTTTAGAAATAAAATACGATGACGAACGCGAATATGCAGACTATCAAGATGCATTAGGCTTAATGTTTGGTACTGCCAATGTAACGCTCGCAATTGAAATAGCCGAAGGCCGTAAATTATTTAACGGTTTAACCTTCCCAGGCTTATCGCTTACTGGCTTTACAAAGCATGCTGCATTACTCGATGGTTATCGCAAGCTCCATGTAGCTAAACAGCAGCATTGGGCACGCGAGGTTAGCGACTAGTAATTTAGTTAAACTATTAATTATAAAAATAAAATGGCGCATAATCTGATGCGCCATTTTTATTTGTACAATAAATTAGCTATAGTGGATACTGTCTAATATAAAAGCAAAATGTAGCTAATGTCGCCAATGAATAATAGTAAAAATAATAAAGTTCATAATTTTAAGCTGACCTTCTGGCTATCACTTACTCTTATTGTATTAGTAAGTGTTGTACTTGATCGGATTAACTATAACCGAGCAAAAGATGCACACCGATTACAAATACTCTCTGAAGTAAGCACTTACCGAGCACAACTTGAAGCTATTTTAGTGTCTAATATTCAGCTAATTCGTGGTTTAGGTGTTGCTGTTGCCGCAGAACCAAATTTACAGCAAGCACGCTTTGCGCAAATTGCTGCCCCCTTATTTGAGACCTCAAACGAACTACGAAATATTGGTGGCGCACCCGACATGGTAATTAACATGATCTATCCGCTTGCCGGTAACGAACAAGCCCTAGGCCTTAACTTTTTAGACAATGAAGCTCAACGTATCGATGCAATTAGAGCCAGAGACACAAATAAAATTGTAATGGCTGGCCCATTAACGTTAATACAAGGTGGTTCTGCACTCATTGCTCGCGTTCCTGTTTATAAAGCGGATAAATCCTTTTGGGGGCTGCTTTCTGTGGTATTAGATCTTGAAAAAGTATATGCAAACGCAGGTATTAATGAACTCGAAAAACAATACAACGTTGCTATTCAAGGACGCCATGGCTTAGGCACAAAAGGCGATTTTTTTTACGGTGAGCCCGCCATAATAGAGCAAGATCCTCTTGAGTTTTCTTTAAGTTTTCAAGGCGGTAATTGGCAACTTTATGTTGCTCCTAAAAAGGGCTGGAGCCCTGTAAGTTCTTCTATTTGGCCTTTGCGTGTAGCTATAATAATTATATGCGGCCTATTAATTTGGGCGTTTTTATTCTTTTTAAAAATGTTTAACCGCCAACAACAAAATGAAAAAATGCTAGAGGTTATGAGCGATCTGGCTCTAGTAGGCGCTTGGTCGTTTAATTTAGAAAACAAACAAGCGTATTGGTCTGATATGACCAAAAAAATATTTAAATATTCACCTGACGAACAACCACAATGGCCAAAGGATCTTGGCTACTTTAAGCCCGGAAAAAGCCGAGAAAAAGCAGCTAAATTAATTGAACGAGCAATTAAATTTGGTGAGAGCTACGAAGCTGAACTTGAAGTTATTGATGCTAAAGGTAATATTATTTGGGTATTGGTGCACGGTGAAGCTGAGCATAAAAATGATCGCTGTATAAGAATATTTGGCTCATTACAAAATATTGATACCCGTAAAAAAATAGAATTAGAAAATAATAAAATATCGTTATTTAACGAAGCCTTGGCGTCTTTAACCGTTAACGATCAAATTTTAAACGGACAATTAAGCCAATCTAAAGGTGTGATTACTCAAGCAATTTGTCAGGCGCTCAACGTAGATCAAGCCAGTATTTGGCTATTTAGCGACAATAGAACCCAGCTCAAGCCTATTGCCTTTCATAATATAAACACCACAACAAATAACAACAATGAACCATGGTTACAAAAAGATATTCCTGATTTTTTTGAAGCCATAGAGCATAAAGCCATATTTAGTGCAGCAGATGCACAGCAGTGCCCTATTTTAATGCCAATTAAAGAGCACTACCTAAAGCCACTAAAAATAAATGCCATGTTGTGTGCAGTTATTCCTGCCGGAAGTGGGATCATAGGTATGGTTTGCGCCGAGCAATGCAATACAACCCGCGCTTGGGCGCACAACGAAGAAAGCTTTTTAATTGCTGTAGCAGCACTTATTGGCAGCCTTTACTCTAGCCAAAAGCGTATAGAAACAGAGCAACAACTAGTAACCGCCAAAGAAACCGCAGAGCAAGCTGTAGCTGCTAAAAGTGAGTTTTTAGCGAGCATGAGTCATGAAATTCGCACCCCAATGAATGGGGTGTTAGGGATGCTTAATATTGTTAAAAACACAAAGTTAGATCAACAACAAATGCACCACATAGAGCTTGCTCAGTCGTCGGCGCAATCATTACTGAATATTATTAACGATATTTTAGATTTTTCTAAAATAGAGGCTGGTAAATTAGATATTGAAAAAATTCAATTTAATTTACCACGTTTGTTAGGTGAGGTTGTTGAATCATTTGCGCTTAAAGCGGAGCAAAATAATACCATCTTAATTTTAGATGCAACCCTCATCACCGTCAGCGAAATAGTTAGCGACCCTAATCGGTTACGACAAATATTAAGTAACTTAATTAGTAACGCGGTTAAGTTTACATTTAACGGAAAAATAGTAGTCACCGCAAAAATTGATGAAACAACCGATGGTACATCTTTAGTTTGTTCCATTATTGATACCGGTATTGGCATAAAGCCAGAAAAACACTCCACATTATTTGACTCATTTACCCAAGCAGATACCTCAACAACACGCCAATATGGTGGCACTGGCTTAGGGCTCGCTATTGTGAAACAGTTATGTGAACTGATGGGAGGTGAAGTAAGCGTAACCAGTATGCTAAACGAAGGCAGTACTTTTTCGTTTTCAATAAAAATAAAACCTAAATTAAGTAAGCAGCAAGACCTACCTAGCCATTTAATTAAAAACAAACATATTTTAATTATTGATAGCTGCTTATTAAACTCAACCATTGCTAAAAAGCAGCTGATAATATGGCAAGCAAATGCCAATACCTTAACCGACTACACTGCTGTAAGTGCGTATTTTAAAGATCAGGCAACTACAACCCTCGATGCTATTTTAATCGACTATTATTTTTTTGAACAAGCGCCGCAATCGCAAATTACTGAGGTTAAAAATTACCTAGCTAAGCACAGTTGTAAGCTGATAATAATGGCACCTATGAGCTATTCCAAAGATGACTCTACGCTAAGTTTAAAAGTAGACTCAATGATTTTTAAGCCATTAACGCCCTCAGACTTATTTGACTCTCTTGCTAATGATAAATACATAGAACAACAGCAACAACAGGCACAACTACAAAATAAACTCACTGAAACGCCATTAGTTAATACAAATGAGCCACAAGTTTTATTAGTAGAAGACAATAAAATTAACCAAGTTGTTGCTGGGGCTTTATTAAAACAAGCCGGTATTTCATTTGATATTGCTGAGAATGGACGTGAGGCGATAAAGCAACTAAATGAGCAACCCGCTAATACTTACCAGTTAATTTTAATGGACTGCCAAATGCCTGAAATGGACGGCTACCAAGCAACTAAAGCGATTAGAAATGGCGACTCGGGTAAGCATTATCAAAACATAACTATTATTGCTTTAACAGCCAATGCAATGCAGGGAGATAAAGAAAAGTGCTTAGCAGCGGGTATGAATGATTACTTAAGTAAGCCACTCGATTTTAGTGCACTGCACCCTAAACTTCAGCAATGGCTTGGCACTCAATAAAAGTGTAAGCTAATCATATAGTTTATTAGTTGAGATGAGTTATGCAATTATCAGCAAATCAACAGCGTATTATTGGCTGTTTACTAGAAAAGCAAAGTACAACTCCCGAACACTACCCTTTGTCGTTAAATGCGCTAACTAATGCGTGTAATCAAAAATCAAATCGTGCACCGGTTTTAAACTTAACCGACAGCGAAGTGCAAATTGCACTCGATGAATTAATAAATGCTCGACTGGTTACCATTGATGAAGGGCTTTCTGGGCGAGTAAATAAATACGACCACCGTTTTTGTAACACCGAGTTTAGTAGCTTAAAATTTAGTGCGCAGCAGCGCGCAATTATTTGCTTGTTACTGTTACGGGGTGCACAAACTCCCGGAGAATTAAAAACGCGATGCGCACGATTAGCAAATTTTAATAGTGTAGATGACGTTGAGCTTGCACTTAATAAATTAATTGAAAATGACATAATAACCAAACTCGCGCGCGAGCCTGGTAAACGTGACTGTCGTTATATGCATTTGCTTGGCGAGCAGCCAATAAGTGAAATAACACGCCCTGCAGAGCAAACGACTGATGAGTTAAAAAGTGAAGAACTCAATGAGTTACTCGCCGAAGTAGACGAGTTAAAAACCGAGTTACAAAAAATTAAAGCTCACTTAGGGCTTTAATTTGTTAGCCCTAAATCACATAATACAAGTGCTCTGCTGAGCGAAATAATTATTTAACCCTAAGGAGTTGGCCATGCGCGCCGAGATTATGGCTGCAATGAAAGTGCAGCCAGTTATTGATGTAAATGCTGAAATTAGCCGTCGTGTTAACTTTATTAAAGCCCGCTTAATAGCAGCCCATGCAACGTCTTTGGTATTAGGTATTAGTGGTGGAGTCGACTCTTCAGTGTGCGGTCGTTTATGCCAACTTGCTGTTAATGAACTTAACCAAGAGCAAAGCACTACTGATTATAAATTTGTTGCGGTACGCTTACCTTACGGTGTGCAAGCCGACGAAAATGAAGCGCAACTAGCGGTTGATTTTATTCAACCTAGCAGCCGCATGACCGTCAATATTAAGCCTGCAACCGATGCGCTACACGAACAAACAATGGCGGCTATTGTTGGTAACGGTGAGTCACTCCCCGAGCAAGAAAAAATTGATTTTATTAAGGGTAATGTTAAAGCCCGTCAACGCATGATTGCACAATACGAAATTGCTGCATTTTGCCAAGGTTTAGTGGTTGGCACCGATCACAGTGCCGAGAATATTACCGGCTTTTATACCAAGTTTGGTGATGGCGCTTGTGATCTTGCACCGCTTTTTGGCTTATCTAAACGCCAAGTGCGCGCTTTAGGTAGTACATTAGGTGCTTCGTCTGTATTAGTTAATAAAGCACCTACCGCAGATTTAGAAAGTGATCGCCCAGGACTTACCGACGAAGAAGCGTTAGGTTTAAGTTATGAGCAAATTGATGACTTTTTAGAAGGTAAACCGGTTACGCAACAGGTTGAACAAACACTTAGCGCTATTTATCAGCGTACGCAACATAAGCGTCAACCAGTGCCAACTATATACGATGAGCTTTAATACAGTAATTATCGTACGATACCTTAGTAATTTGACTGATCGACCGCTTAAAGTATTACGTAAGATTTTAATTAAATTGGTATTAACGCTGATCCCCTGCCAAAAGAGAGCTTTGTAGTATATATGACACCACCGATTTTAATTACAGGTGCTGGGCAACGCATTGGCCTTGCTTTAGCTAAACATTTTATTGCACAAGGGCAGCCGATAATTATTACCTATCGTACTCGCCACGCTGCAGTTGATTTACTGGAGCAGCAGGGCGCTGTATGCATTTATGCAGACTTTAGTACTGATGATGGTATTAGCACTTTTATTAAAGCACTTAAAGAGCATACCAACTCACTACGCGCTATTTTGCATAATGCTTCCAGTTGGGACTGCGAAGCTAATAACGCCAACTTTGCGCAACTGTTTGACAATATGATGCGAATTCATGCAAAAACACCTTATTTAATTAATTTACTGTGTGCAGAGTTATTACTAAATTATCAAACAGAGATGAATACTCCCGCAGATATTATTCATCTTACCGATTACGTAGTAGAAACAGGTAGCCCAAAACATGTCGCTTATGCCGCAAGTAAAGCAGCGCTTGATAACTTAACAAAGTCGTTCAGTGCTAAGTACGCACCTAATATTAAAGTAAATTCGGTTGCACCATCGTTAATTATTTTTAATGAGCATGATGATGAACAATATCGTGCTAAAACGCTGAAAAAGTCATTAATGGGTATCGAACCAGGATGCCAAGAAATAATCAATAGTATTGATTTACTATTACATAGCCACTACATCACAGGCCGCGCTATACCTGTAGATGGTGGTCGGCATTTAAAGTAAACCAAACTAAATTAACTGAGAAATTTATGCATAACGAATTAAAACAAAGCTATGAAAATATTATTACCGCTGTAGGGGAAGATCCTAACAGAGAAGGCTTACTCGACACGCCAAAACGTGCTGCTAAAGCAATGGAATACCTAACTCAAGGGTATCGTCAAACATTAGAAGAAATTACTAATAACGCAGTATTTACCTCAGATGCAGACGACATGGTATTAGTACAAGACATAGAGCTTTATTCTATGTGTGAGCATCATTTATTACCTTTTACTGGCCGTTGTCATATTGCTTATATTCCCAATGGTAAAGTATTGGGACTGTCTAAGTTTGCCCGTATTGTTGACATGTTTGCCCGTCGTTTTCAAATTCAAGAGCAACTAACTCATCAAATTGCTAAAGCCGTTGAAGAAGTAACGGGTGCAACCGGGGTTGGCGTAATTGTTGAAGCCAAACATATGTGTATGATGATGCGCGGCGTAGAAAAGCAAAACTCAAGTATGCGTACCTCTGTAATGCTGGGTAACTTTAGAGCCGATCCAAAAACACGTAATGAGTTTTTGCAGCTAATAAAAGGCTAACTTATGGCTAATGCAATTATTAACGTAACCAATTTACGACTGCGTACTTTTATTGGCTTTAACCAAGAAGAGCGCGAGAAAAAGCAGGATGTAGTGATTAACTTAGAAGTTCATTACCCTGCACACGACGCCTGTAAAACCGATGAAGTAGATCAAGCACTAAACTACAAAGTAATTACCAAAGAAGTAATCACTTTAGTAGAACAAGGCGACTTTTTATTACTCGAAAAACTGGTTGCTGAAATTCTTGCTGTTTGTCATTCACACCCAAGTGTTCATTATGCTAAGGCTCGCGTAGATAAACCGCATGCATTACGCTTTGCCGATTCTGTGTCTTTGACGTTAGATTGGGCTAAATAATACGTGTGGATCAATTGATTTAGAATAAATAAGAAAGCTTAAATAAGCTTTTCGACACCTAAGGTAAGGGCGATAACGGCTAAGTAGCGTGCCCCCTTACCTAGTGTTACCAACAATAAAAACGTACTAAAACGCACTTTAAATATTCCCCCTATTACGGTAAGCGGATCGCCAACTATAGGTAGCCAGGCAAATAATAAACTATATACACCGTATTTATTAAACTGCTTTTGTGCTTTTTCAAGCCCCTGCTCTGACACTGGAAACCAGCTTTTATCTTTAAAGCGCAGTACTTGAGTACCCAACCAGTAATTAACGCAGCTCCCTAATACATTGCCCAAAGTGGCAGCTAGCCATAACAACAATAAATTTACTTTACCTTGGGTCATCATAGCTACCATTACCACCTCTGACGAGCTGGGCAATAAAGTAGCCGATATAAAAGCGCTAAAAAATAGCGTGAGATAAAGCATAGTATCCTTAACAATAGGAAGTAAATAAAAAATAAACCCAGCAAAAGCTGGGTTTAAAATACGCTATTAACAAACCGACATTGCTATTTTATCAAATTTAAACTTAACGGGTAGTCAAACTCTTTACCATCATTGGCTTTAACCGCGGCAATAATCACCATTACAAACGAAAATATAGCGACTATTGGCAGTAAAATTACACCAATAACAACAAACATTAAAAGAAAACACACAAAGTAAGCAATCATCATAGTGATTTGAAAGTTGAGTGCTTTTTTGCCATGAACATCAACAATCGGCATGTCATCTTTTTTTATTAACCACACAATTAACGGCCCAATTACAGAGCCTAATGGCACAATAAATCCAGACAAGGCACTTAAATGACAAAGCATTGCCCATGTGCGGTCATCTTTTTTGACGGGTTCCAGCTGTTGCTCATCATGCATAACGCTATCCTTATATTTACTATTTTTGCGTGAGTGTAAGTGTGTATCTCATAACTATAACTCAGTTTATAAACTTATTTAGCTAACTTAGTAATAAATTAATGCATCACTTTTAAATGATGCCTTTAGCTTATTACTCAATGGTTGTACTTTGCTTACTCTTTAATACCCATTAAATCGAGCATAAATGTATAGTTTAGCGCGGTATCTTCTAAGCGCTTAAAGCGCCCTGATGCACCGCCATGCCCTGCTTCCATATCAATTTTAAACAGTAACTTATTGTCATCTGTTTTATAGTCACGCAGCTTAGCAACCCACTTTGCTGGCTCAAAATACTGTACTTGCGAGTCGTGCAGACCCGTAGTTACTAGCATATTAGGATACGCTTGCTTAGACACTTGATCGTACGGCGAGTAAGATAGCATGTACTCATAGTATTCTTTTTCATTTGGGTTTCCCCATTCACCATATTCGTTAGTTGTTAGTGGAATACTTTCATCAAGCATGGTTGTAACCACATCCACAAAAGGTACTGCGGCAACCATACCTTTGTAAAGTTCAGGAGCTTGGTTTGCTACAGCGCCCATTAATAAGCCACCAGCGCTACCGCCTTGGGCAAATATTTTGTCTTTAGCGCCATACTTTTGCTCTACCAGTGCTTTTGTCACATCTATAAAGTCATTAAACGTATTCTTTTTAGTAAGTAATTTACCATCGTCATACCAAGGACGGCCTAACATTTGCGAGCCTCGAACATGGGCAATAGCAAACACAAAACCACGATCAAGCAAACTTAAACGCGCACTTGAAAAAGTTGGATCCATAGTGGCGCCATACGAGCCATAACCATATTGTAGCAATGGGTTCGTCGCATCTTTTTTAAATTTATCTTTACGGTAAACTAAGCTCACGGGTACTTTTACACCATCGCGGGCGTTAATAAATATACGTTCAGATGCGTAATTATCAACATTAAAGTTGCCTAGCACGGCTTGTTGTTTTAAAAGCGTTTTATCCGTTGTTTTTAGGTTTATATCGTAAGATGAACCCGGCGTGGTCATACTCGTGTAGTAAACACGTAACTTATCGCTGTTTATATCGTTATTACCATAAGCACTAATAGTGTAGGCACTGTCGTTAAAAGATAATAACTGCTCTTGATTGGTGCTTAAATTGCGCACTATTTGTCGCGATTGTCCCATTTCGCGCTGTTGGTAAACCAAATAGTCATTAAATAACTCTATCCCCTCTAGCTTTATATCATCACGTGCTGGGATCAGCGTTTGCCAGTTTGCTTGATCATGGGCTTTATTAATAGCGACTTTCATTAGCTGAAAATTAACCGCATTTAAATTAGTGACAATATAATAACTCTCACCTAATTTAGAAATACTATACTCAAGATTCGCTTGGCGTTTAATTAAGCGTTGAGGCATTGCTTTAACGTTATTTGCGCTAAGCACCGACATACCTGATGCAGTGCTACTACTGTGCCAAATATAAATTTCAGTACCGTCTTTGCTTTTACTTAACCCTGTGTAATAGCTTGAGTCTGTTTCTTCGTAAACTAGTTCGTCATTGGCCTGCGGCGTACCTAAAGTATGGCGATAAACCTGGTAGCCTAACAAAGTCTGTAAGTCTTTTTTAATGTAATACAATGTTTTGTTATCGTTTGCCCAAACAAGATTGCCACTTGTGCCTTCAAGCGTATCTTCGAGTAGCCTCCCGGTGCTTAAATCTTTAATTTTAACGGTATAAATACGTCTACTGAGAGTATCTTCACCGTAAGCCATTAAGTTACCGTTTGGACTCACATCTAAACCACTTACAGCATAATAGTCATGAGCCTTAGCAAGTTCATTTATATCTAAAATAACCTGTTGGTTAGTTCCTGAAAAGTCACTGCTACGCACATAAGTAGTGTACTCGTTATTGCCACGAGTTTGCGACGAGTAATAATAATCACCTTTTTTTACCGGTACTGAATCGTCATCTTTTTGAATACGCCCTTTAAGCTCGGCAAAAAGTTTAGCTTGCTGCGCTTGAGTATGAGCGAGCATGGTATTTGTATAGCTATTTTCAGCCTCAAGGTAACTAATAACATCGGCTGCTTTGCGTTCATCGTCACGCAGCCAATAGTAATTATCAATGCGGGTATCGCCATGAATAGTCATGGCGTGCGGTACTTTTTTAGCTATAGGTGCAACAACTTGAGGTAACTGCTCTGCTGTAGTACTTATAACGTTTGTTTGGACTGCTTCGGGCGCCTGATTGCAGCCACTTAAAATAGCTAAAGATGATATAGCTAGAACACAAGGGGTATGTCTCATAAGATAAAGCCTTTATTTTAGTGAAGCTAAATAAAAAGGGAGCCGAAGCTCCCTCTAAGTAACAATTAAGTTATAAGCTTACTTTTGCTTACGACGACGCATAAATGCAAGCGGCGCAGTAAATAATAACCAAGCTAATGAACCCGAAGATTTTTTCTCTGGCTCTGGTGTTACAACAACCGGTGGTACTACTTTAGTAATACTAACCGTAACCATTGCAGGCTCTGATACATTACCACGTGTATCAATTGCCACTACTTGTATCTGGGCTGAAGAATCACCTGTCAGTAAAGCGGTGTTAGTAACAACAACTTGACCATCGGCATCAACACCCAAACCTTGGTGAGTATTTGACTGAACAAAGTACTCTGAAATAGCTAAATCAAATTCAGACTCTGTAACTGTTAAAGCACCTACTACGGTACCGTTTGCTGCATCTTCAGAAACAGTAAACTCACCACCAACAAGCGCTGGCGCTGAAACATCTGGAACCTCTAAATCAGCAGCTGTCATTACTTTAACAACATCTAAGCCTGAAGCCTGTGTTAGCGCAAATGGACCACTTGCTGTAACAACTGCTTTCTCACCTGGTTTAAGTGTTGTAACTGCTTCACCTGTTTCGAGCGAGGTAAACGCTACTTGAGGTTGCATACCAAATACGGTTGAACCTGTAACACTATCAGTTTCTGTAAATACACCACTTTGATATGCAGCATAACCCACAGATGCTTTAAAGTTCATCTGCTCGCCTAGTAATGCCCCATCTATATTAAGTAGTTCAGAACAACCCGAGAAGGTAATGGTGTCCTCTCCCGCTGAATGATATAGCGGAGTTACCCACATGAGTGAATCATTACCTGCGCCATCTGTCTCACCTATTACTGTACGGCTACGTCCAGGGAACGCTGTATCACGGCCGCGGTCATTATAGTTTTGCATGACGTGGTCATACACACCGTCATTATCGGTATCAACTTCCAACCTATAACCCGCTTGGAAGGTATGCGTTAGTGGGTCACGTAGTTGAATCGATGAAGTAACAAATATGCCTGAATCACATCCGTCTAAAGCAAACGCTGAGAAAGTAGTTGCTAGAATATTAAATTCAGCTTCTGCAAATGTTTTCTCAACACCCACAGCAACAATGCTTTCTGCTTGTGGCATAATTTCAGTTAGGCCACTATTTGTAACAACAAGAGCCATTTCACTATCGATGATTTGCGATGAAACGCTTAGCTCAGTAGCTGCTTTAGGCATTGCATGATAAACAAGGTGTAAATCATGGTCAGTATCTGTGCTGGCATCATCAAACACCAAAGCACCATCAAACTCTACTGAGGTTAATGCTGCACTTCTTGCTGCAATATCCTCTGCGCTAAATGGGTTATTTAAATTCCACTCTGGTAACTTAGCTGGATCAACGGTTAATATTACGTCAAAATTAATAGCTTGGCCTGCAGGAACAGTAATAGATGCAGGGAAATCCCAACTAATAGCCGCAGTATCTATATCGCTCTGGTAACGCGCTTCTGTACGTAAGTTATAAGTTTTAGCGTCAGCTGAGAAGTTCTTAACTGTTACCGTTTTAGTTAACGATGCAGTTTCTGTCATGCTTTCTAAGCCAAATGAAAGCGCTGCTTGCTTGGTATTAAACTTAGCGTTATTTACCCATGCAGCAACCGGTAAATTAACCGCTTTAGCTACATCAACTAAACCTGCGCCAATCATACTAATAGGTGCTAATTCTGAAGCAGGATTAATTGCTAACGGCTCGTTTGTTACATTTAAATTAGCCGCATTCATTATTGTTGCTTTAATTTCAAAGGCATTACGATCTGGATGTGCTTCACGAATCATCGCAACAGCACCAGCAGTAATTGGACCTGAAAAAGATGTACCTGAAACTGGGTTAGTACCAGTTTGAGTACCTGCTGCTGCAACATCAATACTAGTACCTGGTGCAGTAATTTCTGGTTTTAATAAACCATCCATTGAAGGACCACGAGATGAGAACGTAGCTACAGCGCCAGATGTAGTTTTAATGTCAATGCTAATATCAAATGTTGCCGGACCACCTGCTGCTAACTGTGCTTTTAAAGCCGCACCTGCAGCAAAATTAATGCCTACGTTTTTAATTGTTACAGCAGCATCAAAACCACCCATAGGAGCTGGTGTACCATCATCAGTATTGTTTGCAATCATCACAAACTCTGCACCATTTATTTGTGCGTTTAATACTTTGTCGGTAAATGCACAAGCACCACGGTCTATTAATACAGCTTTACCGGTAAAATCAACATCGGCCCCAAATGCAACACAGCCATCTTGATTGGTATCTGGATAAACTAACTCAATATCTGCGCCTGTTATTGTATAAGCTTCTTGAGGACCAAAACCTGATGGCTGAATATCACCTTCAACACCAGCAATAGTGCCTGTAGCAACACCTATTTCAGTTGTAGGGTGTGTCATTGCACCTACAGATAAGGCATTAGGTGTAGTACTTGGGCCGCCTATACGGAATGGGTTATCACCATCGTTACCCGCAGAAATAACCATATTAACGCCTAATTCAACAGCACGCTGAATTAAGTATTGTGTACCGCCGCCAGTATATGTGTCGCCAAACTCGCCACCAAGAGACATATTCATTACATCTACACGGTCAGAAATATCACCATCGCCATTAGGATCCATTGCGGCTTCTAGTGCTGCAGCCTGTGCGGCACTTGGACAACCGCCACCACATACAGAGTAAACATAAAGTTCAACGTCTGGCGCAATACCATTTACTGAGTTTGAAGATGAAGTACCATGGTTTGTTGGAGCCCCTGTTGCTGGAGAATTAGCAGGATCGTTCTCTATCGGATCAGCGTCTTCATTAATAAAGTCGTAACCACCTTTAACAACACCTTGAGGCCAAGCCACTGTAGTAGGATCGGCTTGCGCCGCTAAATATGCTTCAACTGTACCTGCCCCACCAAATGCTTGGTGAGTGTAATCAATACCTGTATCTAATACCGCAACACGCTGACCTTTACCGCTTGCAATACCGTCTACAATAAGTGGTTTTGCATTAATATAGTCAGAGCTTGCTGCAACATGCAGTTCGCTATCGAACATAGGTAATACTTTTGCTACTCGTGAATCTTTAGCAATTTTAGCAAGTGCTTCAGCTGAAGCTTGAACGATTAACGTAGGTGCTAATATTTTGGTTTTACCAATTATTTTCGCATCAAAATCTAAGCTATTTAACTCAAGAGTCATAGTGTCTTGAAGTTGCTCTATATTAGCTGTAATTTCACGATTATTTGATTGCTGGTAAGTACCTGCAACATAGGCGTCTACTGATGTTGTAGCGCGTAATACAATCATATGTGCCGATGGTTCTTTTTTATCTGCAACTTGTTCTTTTACTGCTTCAGCTTTTTGATAAGTAATATTAGCCGTAGGTAAGTTACTTGCACTTGCAAGTGTTGCAATAAATGCGCTTGAGACAGCAGTGGCAATTGCTGTTTTCTTTATTATATTTTTAGACATCATTTCCCCTAGGATAGGTTATGTATTATTGTATTTACTATATTCAACCATGGGCTTAAATATAAAACTTAAACCCATACGTGAGCAACACCTTAGTTACATTTAAGTTACAAGCAACGCATAAAAACAGAGAAAACACTAGCAACAAACTGATTCCAAAGGGAAAAGAAAGAAATTAAGTTTGTGAATGATTGTAAACAACCAACACTTATTTTGAGATGTAAATGGATAACGAAGTAATTAATATTTTAAGCATGGCCAAAGTGATTCAAACCGCGGTTGCTCCCGTCTTTTTAATTACAGGTATTGCTGCCACTTTAGGGGTTTTATCAAACCGTTTAGCGCGTATAACAGATAGAGCTCGTTTGCTTGAACGCAGGTTAAAAGTAAGCACTGATGATGACTTTAATCTGTCGTTAACCACCGAGCTAAGAGCGCTGCTAAAGCGCTCTCGTTGTATACACCTTGCATTTAGCTTGAGTGTGTTAAGTGCATTGTTGGTTTGTGCGGTTGTTATGTTATTATTTTTATCGCATATTCAATCAGTTAACTTAGGCGTAACGATAGGTAGCTGTTTTGTAGCTGCTATGGCTTTGCTTATATTTGCTTTTATGTCGCTACTTTGCGAAGTGTTTTTAGCCACTCGCAGTATGCGCCGTGGCATGATATTCGCCGACGTCGATATTAACGATTAAGCCTCAAGCAAACCAAACTATCGCTTTCACTTGAATAAAAGTGGCAGCTAAGATACAAAGATAGAATTAGAAACTTTTACTAGGGATAAGTTTAATGAAATTGAAGCAAGTATTTATCGGGGCATTATTATCAACATGCGCACTTAGCGTATCAGCAAATTCTGCATTTAAAGAGCCAAGCGACGCTATTGAATATCGTCAAGCTGCATTTTCTATGCTCTCAGTACAAATTAGTGACATGGGCGCTATGCTTAAAGGCAAAATTCCTTTTGATGCAGATAAATTTAAAGCACGTGCAAATAACGCAGCTGCACTGGCAAAAATGCCATGGGAAGCGTTTTACGAAGGTACTGATAAGGGTGATACTGCTGCACTTGCCGCTGTTTGGGCTGAAAACGACACTTTTATGAAAAAAGCAACTGCATTTCAGCAATACGCAGATGAACTTGCTGTAGCTGCACAGTCTGGCGATAAAGCTGTTATTGGTAAAGCGTTTGGCGCATGGGCCAAAGGCTGTAAAGATTGCCACACGCAATTTAAAGACTAAGTTTTTAAATAATAAAGGCGCCTATTTAATTCATAATCGGATTTAAATAGGCGCCTTTTTATTTTTAACCCAAGTTAAGTAAATAACTAAGTGGCTCACTGCCCCAAGTTGTCATAAGCACTACAAGCAATATTAAAAATACGACCCAAGCTAACCAAGGTGCTTTTGTAAGTATTGCTGGCTTTTCATTTGGCTGTTGTTTCCTTCCGGTGATCATCGCTTTCACTAAAGGCTTGCCTTTAATCTTATAAATTACAATTGCTAAAACATGCAAACCTATCGCATAAAGTAAAATATCAAAGTTTAAACTATGTAACCAATTAGCAAAATCAACTGTACTGCTCGACACGTACTGCGCTAAAGGCCCATCAGTTAAAATACCATCACTACTCATTAAGCCACTAACAAGCTGAGTAATAATAAGTATAAAAAACAACAACACCATATAACTACCTGGCGCAGAATGCCCAAGCGGAGTTTTATTAGTTTTAAGTGAGGTTATTACCGCTTGCGGGGAGTGTATTAACGCGCTTAACTTAGCTGTTTTACTGCCTATAATCCCCCATATTAATCGCGTTAAAATAAGTGCTAAGGTAAAAAAGCCAGCAATAAAGTGCAGTTCAATCATACCTTCTTCAATACTAAAATAGAGCACAGCAATACTAAACACTAATAACCAGTGAAAGCTTCTGACAAAGCCATCCCATACTTTTACTTTAAACATTAGTTATCTCGCTAATTAAGTTATTGTTTCATTATTTCAAACTTTGTTTAGATTTGCATTAAACCTATTATTTAAAGCATGCTTTATGGCACACTTAAGCAATTAATTTTACTGGCTAATATTTCTGCAAATGAACAGACCATCGCGTGCAATTTTAAAAGGTTTTGTTGACATGTTACCGCTTTGTTTGGCGGTGATCCCTTGGGGAATACTCTGTGGCTCACTGGCTATTCAAAATGGTTTTACTGCCCTTGAAACTCAAGCGATGTCTTTATTAGTGTTTGCGGGCTCTGCGCAGCTTGTCGCTATTGAGTTAATTGCGGGAAATACGCCACTACTCACCATTTTGTTTACTACCTTTATAATTAGCTCTCGGCATTTTTTATATGGCTTAGCGGTACGTCATAAAGTAATTGATCAACCTTTGCGCTGGCGTCTACCTGTAAGCTTTGTATTGACCGATGAGTTGTTTGCATTTTCGCACCACCCTAAAGCCTATCGTACAAAAATACGTTTAATTTACGCACTTAGCGCCGGTTTTAGCTTTTATATTGCATGGAATTTATGGACATTTATAGGCATTGTTGCTGGTACTATGCTCCCCGATTTAACCCATTTGGGCCTCGACTTTGCTATAGCCGCTACATTTATAGCTTTAGTTATTCCGGGTGTTAAAAGCCTCGCCTCACTCGTTACAGTTATAGTCGCAGGCATTAGCGCTACACTGTTTAAAAGTACCGGATTTGAGTTATGGCTGGTGAGCTCTGCATTACTGGCCATGAGCGCAGGATACTTTACAGCAAGAATAACTGCCAAAAAGGAGCGCAACTTATGATGACCACTATTTTACTAATGGCCTGTATTACCTTTTTTACCCGTTACTTATTTTTGCACCGCGCTTTACCCTTTAAAGTTGGGCCTAAAATGCAACAATTTTTAAGTTTTAGTGCACCAGCGGTACTTACGGCTATTTGGGTACCTATTGTATTTTTAAACGATGATGGCATTAATTTAAATTGGCAAAACCCTTATTTAAGTGCGGCTATAGTAGCTATTATTGTGGCTTATAAAACCCATAATATTTACTACACTACGATTGCGGGTATGGGATTATTTTTAATTTTAAATTAAAAAATAGTCTTAATATATACA
Source organism: Pseudoalteromonas sp. 20-MNA-CIBAN-0454 (assembly GCF_040308685.1). Taxonomy (NCBI): domain Bacteria; kingdom Pseudomonadati; phylum Pseudomonadota; class Gammaproteobacteria; order Alteromonadales; family Pseudoalteromonadaceae; genus Pseudoalteromonas; species Pseudoalteromonas sp. 20-MNA-CIBAN-0454. The sequence goes on from NZ_JBEOOB010000017.1 coordinate 60,163, forward strand.
ACAACCATATTAAGCAATGTACTTAAAAGAGTAAATTGAGCATCAACAAAGATAAGGTAAAGCATAAATAATGCACAAGTTTCATCAGTTAAGCGCCACCAGTTTGCAAGGTAACACCATTAATTTTAGCGAGTTTGCTGGTAAAGTCGTGCTTATTGTAAACACGGCAAGCAAGTGTGGTTTTACCTACCAGTACGAGTCACTACAGGCTTTGCATAATAAATATGCTAGCCAAGGCTTAGTAATTTTAGGATTTCCGTGTAATCAGTTTAATCAGCAAGAACCCGGAGATGCACAGCAGATAGAGCAAGGATGTTTAATAAACTACGGGGTTAATTTTTTAATGGCCGCTAAAGTAGAGGTAAACGGAGAGCATGCTCATCCGGTATTTCGTTATTTGAAATCGACACAACCAGGCTTTTTAACTCGCAAAATAAAGTGGAACTTTACTAAGTTTTTAATCGCAGCAGACGGCTCACCAATTAAACGCTATGCACCCTTTACCAAGCCAGAAAAGCTAGAGCTCACCATTCAAAAAGCACTGCAACAAAGCAATAAGTAACGCCGCTTAAAAGTAATAAAGAGGCACACAGCCTCTTTATTGCCAATCTAATCAAAATTTAAACATACATAAAAGCGTACATTTAGAGTCTAATTCACATTGGTACTTTAGTTATACTAGCGCAATTTAATCGGTGTAATCGCTTAAATCGTCTTCGCCTAGGTTTTTACGCAAGCGCTTTTGCTCAAGGTAGTCTTCCAACTTTTTCTTAACCTTTTGCTTGTTCTTATCGTGCTGATTACGCCCGAGCATTTCGTACTCGTCTTCAACAAAATCGTCATCTAGCGCATCGTAACTAAATGTCTTACCCACAACCCACTCCATAAAGTGTTTGAGACCAACCAAGGATTTTATAATCGCAATAATTGGTAAAATTAAAATGTTCGACACATAAAGTGCAATGCAGTTTAGCGCCAAAATAAAGCCATGTAGCTATCTTAAATAGCCTCCATGTCAATACTGTGAATAAATAGCGCTAAATTCGCTTTATGGAAAGTGAGAGTTTTTTATCGTATCGATAAATAAAATTAATTACTGCTCTAGCTTTAGCCAATTTGACTAAAAAATAGTTTTTTTATAATAAACCTTTGCTATAGATAATACTAAAAATAAAACCAACCTATTGTTTAATATAATAAAAAAATATTGGCACTAAACTTGTTATTACTTATTTATCATCAATAAAAAACTGAGAATAAATATGAAAAAATTACTATTAATGAGCACTTTAATATGTGCACCTGCCGTTGTGGCACATAATGATAACGATTCAACAGTGTCATTTAATAATGAGCAATGTAATGTAGAATTTAAAAATGATGTACGTATTAAGCCTGACGAACTAGAGATTTTTACCGCCAATAAGCAAACTATGCAATTTAATACCAATGGCAATTTAACCATTAATGGTGAATCGGTAGCGCTTAATCATTCCCAGCAAAAGGCGCTAACTCAATATTCAGATAGTTTACGCACGCAATTACCCGAAGTAGCAAATATAGCCTTAGAAGGCGTTAAAATTGCAGGTGTTGCACTGCAAGAAGTTGCTAATGCTTTTAATATTGATGGCCTCGATAATATCTCATCGTTAATGGACGACATTAAACTTGAAGTACAAAATACTTTTTATCAACAAGATACCTTTGTTATGGGCCAGCAAAGCTTTAACCAATTTGGTGAAAACTTTGAGCAGCAGTTTGAACAACAAATAGAGACCGCTGTTGAGTCTGCTGTAATGCAATCTATGGGGAGTATTTTAGTTGCTTTAGGTTCTGAATTACTTGGCTCAGGAGGCGACATGCAAGCCTTTGAACAACGTATGGAAAATATGGGTACGCAAATAGAAGAAAAAGTAGAGCAGCATGCCGATGCGCTCGAAAAACGTGCCAATGCCTTATGCGAAAATTTTGCCAATATAGCTAAACAAGAAGAACAGCTAGTAGTACAAGTACCTGAACTTAAAGGTTACCAATTATTTAGCTTTAAACAAAACTAGTTTACAAACTTCACTTAGGTAATTATTTAACATCCCTTTGCAGCCGTTACGCTTAACTTAACGGCTGTTTTTTATTGTGCCGAAAAACTTGTTACAAGCTGTTGATCCCCTTTAAATTAGGCTACTTTTTTGCTAGTAAGGTAAGTTTACCTAGTGTGACAATTGCTTGCTCTATTTGCTCACTCCACTGCACACCATAGCTTAGCCTTATACAGCTTTTGTATTTATTTGAAGCTGAAAATATCAACCCTGGAGTAATGCTTATACCTACCTCAAGCGCTAACGAAAATAGCTTTTGGCTATCATACTCGCAGCCTAAGTCTAACCAAATAACACAGCCACCTTGTGGATCGCTGATCCGTGTACCTTTTGGCATGGCTTGCTGTAAGCAACGTCGCATATGCTCTTTATTCGTACGTAAACGCTGCCTAAGTACTTTTAAATTACGATCGTATTCACCGCTAAAAACAAATTCTGATAACGTCCATTGATTAATTAGTGAGGTAGAACAACTCAATGCTCTTTTATAACGCCTAGCTTGCCCTGCAAATTTCCCCGCAATAAGCCAACCAACACGATAACTAGGGGCAGCCGTTTTAGAAAAAGACGAACAACTTAGCACCAAGCCTTTTTTGGAATACGCTATAGCAGGTGTACCTCGTTTGGGTGTAAAGTATAGGTCGCCATATACGTCATCTTCAATGAGCACTACGTTATGGCTTTCAACTAGTTCCACCAGCTGTTCTCGATTTTTATCTGGCATAAAACTACCAACCGGATTACTAATAGCCGTAGAAAATAAGCACGCTTTAATATCGTGCTCATTAAGCGCCTGCGCTAAATCGTTTAGCCAAATACCATTATCTGGGCATAAAGGTATTTCAAGTGCTTTAAGGCCTAAACTTTCTATTAACTCTATAATTCCGTGATAGCAAGGGCTCTCTATGGCCACTACATCACCGGGCTTAGTTACGCATTTGAGTGCAATTGCCAGTGCTTCTTGCGCACCATTAGTGATCACCATTTCATCCATATTAATGCCAATGCCAAAGTCTAAATAGCGATGAATAAGTTGCTTTTTTAACGGTGCATAACCATCCAGTGGCCCGTAATTAATAGCGTTACTACCGGCAAGCGTCATTACTCGGCGCATATTTCTGGCTAAGGCTTTATCGGTTGGTGCTGCAGCAACCGGGTTAGCGACTCCAAAAGGCACCACATGGGCCTGATGAATGGCTGTGTATACCTGCTCAATCAGCGCCTGCTTGTTTACAATCACGGGCTCGCGGCTCAGCTTAACCCGTTTTGGTAAGCTGCTTGCCATGTTAACGGCTTTTAAAAAGTAGCCTGACTTTTCGCGTGCCTCTATAACCCCTTGATCCTCTAGCGCTTGATAGGCCTGCTTTACCGTAGGAATACTTATATTAAGGTTGCTAGCCATTTTACGTAAAGACGGCAGTTTTTCTGAGGGCAATAAAGCCTGTTGAGCACTCATATCCCTGATCAGTTGAATAACTTGCTGGTACAAAAACTCATGACCTTGATGGCTAACCGCTTTTAAAATCATTACACCCTCAATCTGTATAGGTTACATATTCCATTTTCTGTATATGGTAAGTATACAGATAAGCTTTAAAATAGCAGCTTAATCGACTTTGGAGAGCAGTATTGAAAAGTGCAGCGCTATATATAACAACTGTTTTAATTTGGGGCTCAACCTGGTTGGCCATAGAGTTTCAGCTAGGCGATATTGCTGTTGAACTATCGCTATTTTATCGTTTTGCAATCGCGGCATTATTAATGTGGTTATATGTGGCATACAAAAAACCTAAAATGCGATTTAATTTAGTCGATCATGGTTTTTTCGTATTATTGGCCCTGTTTAACTTTGGCCTAAATTACTTAATGCTTTACTGGGCACAAAATCACCTTAGCTCTGCAATGACCTCGATTGCTTTTTCAATGCTATTAGTAATGAATATAGTTAATACCCGATTATTTTTTGGCAAACCTATTTCAAAACGAATTTATACCGGTGCTGTACTTGCCATTTTAGGTATCACCAGCTTGTTTTGGCCACAATTACAGCAACTCAACTTGAGTAACAGTGCATTCGTCGGGTTACTACTTGCTCTTGGAGGCACCTTTGTGGCTTCATTAGGAAACATGGTAAGTGTACGTAATTCACGCAAACAAATTGGTGTGTTACAAGGTAATGCTTGGGGCATGTTATACAGTGCCATTGGCTTAGCCTTATATGTATTTATAAGCGACGTGCAATTTAATTTCACTGCACCTACTAGCTATTGGCTGTCGTTATTGTACTTATCTATTTTTGGCACTGTAATCGCCTTTGCTTGTTACTTTGCACTGTTAAAAAATATTGGCCCCGAAAAAGCCAGCTATGTCATCGTACTGTTTCCTTTAGTTGCGGTAACACTAAGCAGCTTTTATGAAGGCTTTGAATGGCATGCAAATACCTTTGCAGGGTTTAGCTTAGTACTACTTGGTAACGCCATAGTGCTTACCCCAACAAAACGAATTAATGCCTTTTTAGCAAACAGAGCGGTTGCTAGAAGAGGCTCTGTCCCCAGTTAGACGCGTTATTAACGCAACTAACGCAAAAGCGCCTACTGTAAAGTAGGCGCTTTTTTATTGGTTAATATAAAAACAGCTGCCAAGTGTTCGTTATAACTCCTAGTAATACTAACTTTATTAAAAACACCATTTTGCTAAAAAGCTAAGTAATTCACCCATGCAATGCAAATATAAAGTGCATTACACCAACTTTTTTTAGAACTTTACTGGAATTTTTTTAACGCTCATAAAGTTAATTTTATAAACACTAATTAAACAGCATAAAAAATCATTTAATTAAAATAATTTAATCTGAATAAATAACCAAAAAAGAATGCTTTTATCGCATTAAAAATAAAAACAAACACAGAGACCCCATAACAAAAGGGATTTAAAAACTAACGGCGTGAATAAAAATGCAAAAACACCCAAACCCACCAAGTGGACGGCAGGTTAATAAAATCCTTTCGGATTAAAATAACTAATGCTTCGGGCTCAATTTTTATCGCTTTATTTTTAAACAATTAAGAGGCAGAATGCCCCCGTTTTCACCAACCACAACTCGGAGTTAAGTAATGAACCCAATTAACACATTAAATGAAACAGCTGCTACTCACATTGCCGTTAAACCAACAAATCGTAAAGCTAAAATGTTAGCAAAGCTTAATCGCTTCGGTAAAAGACTCGCTCTTGGTAGCACAGCTCAATATAAATAGTCACACAACCATGACTATTTATACGGTGCAGCAAGCACCCAACCACTAAATAAAGCTTCTTATTTAGCTCCCACTGCTTGCTGCAACCTATTTAATTTTACTAAAATTGTCTTTATTTCCCCTTATTTACAAAAAAAACCTCATTTTAGCCTAAATTTTAAGCAAACAGTCTTTTTGCTATTTACACATGCGTATGACCTAAGTATTATTCTGCGTCACGGAGAGATGGCAGAGTGGTCGAATGCACCGGTCTTGAAAACCGGCATAGGTTTGTAGCCTATCTAGGGTTCAAATCCCTATCTCTCCACCACATTTATATTGGTGGCTTTAATTTTTACTTCCATCAATAAAAAAACGGTTATGCGTTGGAGAGGTGTCCGAGTGGCCGAAGGAGCTCCCCTGCTAAGGGAGTATAGAGTTTGTAGCTCTATCGAGGGTTCGAATCCCTCCCTCTCCACCATACTTAATTTAAACCACTTAGTTGTGGTTTTTTTGTGCCTAAAATTTATAAAACTAAACAAATTGTACCAAACTATAACTTAGGGCATGATTAACTTAACTTTAAGCCAATTTAGGTTTAACTATGATCCGGGTTATATTGCTATCAATTTGCTTAACCGCGCCAACCTTTAGCTTGGCAGAAAACATTACTGTTTATAAATGCGTTATTAAAGGTGTTCCTACATTTAGCCAGCTGCCCTGTGCTCTAGATGCACAAGCCATTACGCTAAAAAATGTTAATGTAACCACAGCCTATAGCAATACAACTGCTAGCAGTAAAATTACAGATACTTCTGTTGATGATTACTTAAAAACGCAGCAAATTAATCGTGATATAAAACGCTACCAACTGGCTATTAAACAATATCAGCAGCAATACACAGAAAAAAAACAGCAAATTGATTACATGACGCAAGATAAAGCCAATCGTTTAGGGGCCTCCTCTATTGCCAATGCGATTGCAACTAAAACATCAGCTCTTAAACAGTCATACGATGCTTTAATTGGGCAAGCACAGCAACAAATAGAGGCGTTAAATCAGCAAAAAGAACAACTTAGTCAACAACCTTAATCGCTTTTTTTATAACCGCTATAAACTTATGTATTGCGTCGGCGCTGTTATATATATGCGGTGAAACTCGTATACCAAGCTTTCTGGCATCCACACTAATCCCTGCACTATTAAGCTCATTCAATACATGTTGTTGCTGCATGTTAAAGTTTAAAATAGCAGTACCACTGCATTGATGCTGCAGCGTGGGCGACACAACATATTTACCCAACTGTTGCTGAATAAGCGCAAGCATTGCTAAATTATGCGACCTAACTTTATCAATTCCCAATGCGGCAAAATAGGCAATACTATTGGCTGCAATAATATAAGGTACAACTGAGGGAGTACCGCCCCAAAATTTAAGCGCTCCCTTGTTATAAATAAAATGATTTATATCAAACTCAAAGGGATTTTGATGAGAAAACCAGCCAACATCTTTAGGCTCACAAACAGCTATTTGCTGTGGGTTAACCCATAAGTAAGCAGCACCAGGGCCGCCACATAGCCATTTAACGCTAGAGCCAATCATAAAGTCAGCATTTAAGGCGGTTAAATCAAGCGGTATCACCCCTGCAGATTGCGCAACGTCAATGATTGATAAGCTATTCGTTTTTTTACTCAAAGCAACAATATCGTGTACAGGGGCTTGTACCCCTGTATTTGAATATACGTGACTGATAAAAACTAAATCTATGTTATCCGTTAAATAACGCTGCCAAACGGTAATATCGGTTAAGTTTTCATGTTCAGGAATAAATGTTATTTGCGCGCATTTTGGCAAAGCTTTTTGCATCGCAAAGCCCATACTTGGAAAGTCGCTTTGCGTCATTAATACTTTGCAATTTTTTTGCTGTAATCGCGGATGCGACATTAACAATTTGGTTAAGCCGCTGGATAAGTTAACTTGTGGACAAAATTGCTCGCTAGGCGCATTAAATAACTGCCCTAATGCGGTATTAAATTGCTCGACTGCAGGTAACCATTGCTGCCAGGGTTCTTTATTTGACGATTCCCACGGCGAAAAATAATGAGCCGCTAAATGCTGCTGACTATTTTTCAGTGGACGCCCTACTGAGTGGCTTAATAAATAACAGCCTTCGGCCATACAAAAATCGTGTTGATTCATCTTATTTAATCCACTGTTTTAGCAAGTTTATATCGTCGTAACGTGTTTTTATATCGTCGCGTTTAGCGCTGGCACGTTTATCACGGAGTTTTTCTAACGAATCGAGCAAAACATGTAATGGTGGGCCACTGGCTGTTACTTTACTCATATGTTGCTGTTGCATTTGCTTTGACGGTTGCGCAATAAATTTTTCAACCAATTGATTATGATGACCGATTGCAGTGTCACCATGTAATTTACACACCTGAATAAATAGCTTTGCGTGGTATTTAAACCAGTCATTGTCTTTATATTGCTGCGCCTGTAAAAAGTCATCCATAAAGCTTTGCATGCGCATTGCTTCGCGCAATATTTGCTGATCTTCTGGCATCATATATAAAAACTTATCCACCAGCATTTGTGAATAACTTGGCTCGTTGGCACTACACAGCCCAAGTAGCATATCGATAACGTTTATGCCGGCAAAATCTCCCGCATTAGCACCTCTGTATATCTCATTGCCTACTCGATGCGGTTTATAATAAGGGCGCACACAATTAAAAAAGCGCTCTGTGTCTAACTGGGTATAAAGTGCATTATTCGATTCAATTACATCTATTAACGCTTGTTTTGCTACTTTTAATAGCTCGGCACAGGTGGGGTGCGAAATACCTAATGGTAATATTTTTAATAATGCATCGCTGGCGCGTTTATATGCCAAAATACCTTGGGTGTTGTAATCAATAAATAGTTTTTCGTCGGGTAAATTAGTAAAACGTTTATACGTGCCATTTAGCGCTTTATTGTGCGTGGTTAAATGGGCAGTCGCAAAGCGTGGCGTTACTCCAATAGAGGCACCTATATGCATTGCTAGTGCCGACGCTTCTACCAATGGCGATGTGGTCTCACGGCTTGGCTCGGTAATTTCATGACGACGACACGCCGCCATAAAAAGCCCTACATTACCGAGCAAATCAAACGCACTATCAAAACCTTCATCGGTATTTCCCTCCGCTAATAAATTACTTATTAATGCGTTACCTTCATCTTTTAATTGCTGTTTTAAAGGCTCTCCCAACCCCTCTACATTGGCTTTATCATCTTGTTGCCAGTAAAGTTGCTCAAGCTCGCTGTTTATCTGTGGGAAGGCGCTTCTTATCCATCGATCAAAAATGGCTGTATGGGTGCTCATTATTGTTTCCTGTTATTATAGTTATCACTAAATGCTAACAGAGTTTAATGAGGGTAAAACGCTAAAAAAATTAGTAATTATCAACATCATTAGCAATAATCACTACAAATATAAAAATAATTAATAAGAATCTATATATGCTCGATAAAAAAGATCAGCAATTGCTCATTGCCTTACAAGCCAACGCCAGAATGTCTGTTGCAGATCTTGCCAGTCATATTAGCCTCTCAGATACGCCCTGCCTTAGACGAATTAAAAAGCTAGAACAAGCTAGTATTATTACCGGCTACCACGCTGCTATTAACCCCAAGGCACTTAAACTAAACGTTTTGGTGTATGCATTTGTACGTTTAAATCAAAATTCGGCCAGTGCTGCCCGGCAATTTGAGCAACACGTAGAAAAGCTCACTCATGTGCTAGAGTGTTCGGTAATATCGGGAAGTTACGACTATTTACTAAAAATAATTGCGCATGATTTAGAAAGCTATGAGCAGTTTGTTAAGCATCAACTAGGGAGCTTAAGCTGTATCGCTAATATAGAATCAACCGTGGTGTTAAAGCAGTCTTTTAGCAAAAAACAATTACCATTATAAAAAATACCGCAAATAACTTACTGTTAGCTATACTGATATTTTAAATTGGGAATATTACTTGTACAGGGATTTATGTGAAAAATTTTAACTCCAAGTATTACTCTAGTGTTTTTTACATTATTTTTTCTTTAGCCTATTTTTTTGTAGGAGTAATACTTACCAAGCTAACCTTTGACTCGCAAATTATTCCGGTTTGGTTACCTGCTGGTATAGCCTTAGTTGGCTGCTTTGTGTGGTGGTGGCGATTTATTCCTGCGCTATTTTTAGCGGCTCTCGCATTTAATTTAAATTTTTTTGCTAATACAACTCATGAAATGGTATTGGTAGGAAATTCATTAAACGAGGCTATGTATATTGCCTTTGGGGTGGTATTGCAGGCCATGGTTGGGGCCGCAATATTAAAGTTTTGGTTAGGCCACCCTCTGCGCCTTAAAAAGCGCCAAAACATTATTTATTTTATTGTAGTTGTAGGTGTTTTAGTCAGTTTAATTTCGGCTAATTTTGGCGTGTTTGCACTAAGCCAATTTAATGCAATGTACAGTGCAGATAATCACTGGAAAAACACAACTTACTGGTGGTTAGGTGATATTTTAGGGGTGTTAATTGCCACTCCATTTTTACTTTCGTTATTACCAGAGAAGTCTGATAACTATAATATTTCGGTGCTACCGACACTTTCGGTATGTTGCATTTTATTTGTATCAGTAGCGGCCACCACACAATTATACGATAGTGAAAGCCGTATTAATGCGATAAAAATTGCTGAGCGCGAAGTGCAAGTGATAGAAAACAGCCTGTACCGCTATACTAATCGCAGCATTATTGCAGTGCAAAGTTTAGCTAGCCAAGTTCAGTCATCGCCAACATTAAGCCAGCAAGACTTTAATCAATATGCCAACACCCTACTTGCTAAGCACTCATTTATAAAAGCTTTATCATGGAATGTAAAAATCCCATCTCATCAACGCCAAGCATTCTCTAAAGAAATTTCAAGCATTTATAACTTAAATTATGATGTTATTGGTGAACCTTTAGAGCCAAACGATCCACTCGTTATTGTAAAATATATAGCACCGTTTAATAGCAACCAAAAAGCAATTGGGTTTAATGTATATTCAAACCCAGATCGCAAAGCATCCTTACTCAACCCCGCAATAAAGTATCAGCCAGTGGGAACTAAAATAATTCAACTCGTACAAATTGAGCACTCTGATGCTGCTTACTTATTATTTGCGCCTGTATATTCTCAATCCAATGAAAAAGAAACTATTAAAGGCTATGCCACAGGCGTATTTTTAGTCCCTCAAATTATTAAGCAGGCCATTACTGAGCAGCAGTCTAAAATGTTTTCGATTGCTATTTATGAAGATATAAACAAACCCGCATTTTACAGTAACTCAAACAATCTTAATGTTGCACAAGGCAGTAAGCTAATATCGTTTAATGTCGATTTTGGCGGGCAACAATGGATCGTAAAACTGGCACTTAAAGATGCCTTTTTAGCTCAACATAATAATCAACTCACCTTACTGCTGCTGATACTTCAAGTAGTTGTATGCTCATTAATTTTATTGATTTTACTACTGTTTAATCAGCAGCAAATTGCACTTACTCGCCAAGTAGCAGAGCGTACTTATTCGTTAGCACAAGCAAAAAAGCAATCTGATTTGGCTAACCGGGCTAAGAGTCAATTTTTAGCTAATATGAGCCATGAAATACGCACGCCACTAAATGCTGTTATTGGCTTTTCTTCGCTTGCCCGTAAAGAAGACGACGCCAATACCCTAATTGATTATTTAGATAAAATAAATTCGTCATCTAAAAGCTTATTAAATTTGATAAACGATATTCTCGATATATCTAAAATTGAATCAAAACGGCTAGTGCTTGAACGTATTCCATTTGATTTAACCGCACTTATTCAGCGCATTAATACTATGTTTGAACAAAGTGCTGCAAGCAAAGCAATTGTGTGGAAAATAAATAGCAACATCCCTAAAGACACTTGGTTTGTTGGCGATCCAATGCGATTAGAGCAAATAATGCTTAATTTATGCAGTAACGCTATTAAATTTACTAACGCTGGCAGTGTTACTTTAAATGTAGATACGCAACTTATTGCGCCCAATAAAGCACAGCTAACAATTGCCGTTATTGATACCGGAATAGGTATAAAAGCAACTCAACATGAAAAGTTATTTAATGCATTTACTCAAGCCGATAACTCTACTTCTCGGCAGTTTGGTGGCACCGGCCTTGGGTTAGCCATAGCCAAAGAGCTTAGTGTATTAATGAATGCAAATATAGCGCTACATAGCGAGCTTGATAAAGGCTCTACTTTTACGTTTACATTAGAAATAGAGACGGTTAAAGCGCAAGAACCTCTTATAAAACCTACAGATAATACTAATATAGCCGCTTTAAAAATTTTAGTGGCCGAAGATAACCCGGTTAATCAAATGGTTATAAAAGCCATGCTTGGCTCACTAAAAATTGTGCCACAGGTTGTTGAAAATGGTGAGCTTGCAGTTAATATTATAAAAAAACAGCATTTTGACCTCGTGCTTATGGATTGCCAAATGCCAGTAATGGATGGCTATAGAGCAACGGCACTGATCAGGCAATTTAAAACGGCTGAGGAACTGCCAATTGTTGCCTTAACTGCCGACGTTATGCCCGAAGACAAAGCACACGCTCAGGCGGTTGGTTTTAATCAACACCTTGCAAAACCGCTTGAACTAATTAAGCTAACCGAGTGTCTTGCTCAATATGCAGTGGTTTATGAACAATAATAGTGTGTTTTTAAAAATATTTTTAACTTGTATGCTTAGCTTTTTGCCTCACTTAGCTGTCGCTGAAAATTGTATTACGCAGGCAAGCGATTTTGAATTTATTAAAAAGAGTAAACAGCAAGGCCTATTACGCTATACAAAGGATCACCACCAAGCGTATTTTGATTACCAAGCGCGTGCCCCATTTAATAGCTACCTCAATCATGCGTATCAGTATATTAGTGTAGCTAATCCTCGCGCTGCTATGCCATGCCCTGTATTTACTCAAACGTATCAGCAACTAGTTACTCAAGGCAGTCGTAAGCCTAACCCCACTATTGCCGACATTATTGCTCCTTTTGAGTTAAAACATTCACAAAGTAAAAAAGCGGTATTACTCGTGCACGGCCTTACCGACTCTCCTTTTACCTATCACGATTTAGCCCAAGTGTATTATCAGCAAGGTTATACCGTACGCACTATTTTGTTACCCGGCCACGGCAGTGCTGCTAGTGCGTTACAAGATGTAGACCTACAGCAATGGCAACAAGCTGTGCGTTACGCTATAGAGCGCACAACACAAGACTTTGATGAGGTTATTTTAGGGGGCTACTCTACGGGGGCCGCACTACTTATAGACTATGCAATCACGCAAGCGCTTTCATCAAAAATAACGGCGCTTATGTTATTTTCACCGGGCTCCGAGCCGCATAATAAACAAGGTTGGATAGCCAAGTGGCTTGATTTAATCCCATTTTTAAATTGGATAGATAAAGACGCCGATGTTGATTTTGCTAAGTATGAGTCGTTTCCACTCAATGCTGCAGCAGCCTCATATGATGCAATGTCATTGGTTAGCATTAAACACTTAAGTAAGCGCCCTGCTTTGGCATTGCCTGTATTTAGCGTAATAAGCGATATTGACGCGACAATTGATAGCCATGCCACCCTTAAATTATTAAATGCACTACATAATACTAATTTAAGTCGCTATAAAAAACTCGATACCCTAGTGCTTTATGGTAGCAGCACTATTTTACCCCCAAATTTTGCAGCAGATTACAGAGTATTAAATCCGCAGTGTGCCAGCGAAGCATGTCTAAAAATCCATGGTATATCGCATATTGCCATTGTTAACTCACCACAAAATCCGCATTATGGTATTAGTGCCTCTTATCGTAATTGCGGCAGTTTTATTGGCGGCGAAAAGTTATATAAAACCTGTAAAACCACAAAAAGCCCGCAACTTGGAGAACGTACAGCTGCTAACTTAAAGCAATATCCCACCTTACAACGATTAACCTATAACCCCTTTTTTCCTGAGCTTAAAAAACAAATAAGCACCTTTATAAAAAACGTAGAACACGCACAAGGTAAGTAGTAATGGCGACATTTTCGCATCAATGGTTTAGTAGTATTAATCAAATAGAGCGAGCGCATTGGCAACGTTTGTTTGGCGACGAGCCATTTACCCAACATGCTTTTTTATACGCATTAGAGCAAAGTCAGTGTGTTAATCAACAAAGTGGTTGGCAGCCTTATCACTTAGCTATTTTTGAGGGCGAAAATATTATTGCGCTGGCACCTGGCTATTTAAAAAGCCACTCTTACGGTGAATATGTGTTTGATTGGGCCTGGGCAGAAGCATACGAGAAACATGGCTTAGAGTACTACCCTAAATGGTTATGCGGTGTGCCATTTTGCCCCATTGAAGGTAGCCGTATTGCTATAGAGCACAGCAATCCTAGTTTAGTGTATAAATACATTACAGAGTTACTAAACCTGCACAGCAAAGAGCAAGGCTGGTCTGGTTGGCACGTTAATTTTTGCAACTTAGCCCAAGCCACACACCTCACTGAGCAACACGCTATGCTTAGAGTGGGTGTGCAATTTCAGTGGTTTAATAAAGGCTTTACATGCTTTGACGATTTTTTAAATACGCTTAATTCACGTAAGCGTAAATCACTAAAAAAAGAACGCAGCAAAATAACCCAACAAAACATTACTATTGAATGGCTGCAAGGGATGCAAATTACGCCTGAAATTATGCAGCTATTTTGCGAATTTTATCAACGTACTTATTTAAAACGCTCTGGCCACTTAGGCTATTTAAATATGCCCTTTTTTAAGCTTTTACATGCGCTAATGGCCGACAAGCTAGTCATTATGCTAGCCAAAAAAGAAGACGCTATTATTGCCGCAACCCTTAGCCTAATAGGAGCAGATACACTGTATGGGCGGTATTGGGGGGCAAGCGAAGAGGTAGATTCTCTGCACTTTGAACTATGCTATTACCAAGGGATTGAGTTTGCAATAAAGCATAACCTCAGCTGTTTTCATTCAGGGGCACAAGGTGAGCATAAAATAGCACGCGGTTTTGCCCCTGTATTAACCTACTCAGCTCACCATATAATTGATAATAACTTTAGCAACGCAATTAGCGATTACTTAAAACGTGAACGCCAGCATATTAATATTTATAAAGATCAATGCAGCGCATTACTGCCGTTTAAAAATCAGTAACTGATTATTAGCAGGCATGGCTATATCACTTATTAACGTTAGCCCTGCTTGCTTTGCTAATAGCTCAACTGCTGCAAAATCTCTAATACCGCTAAGTGGGTCGCGCTCTATTAAAAAGCGATTAAAGTCGTTATTACTTTGGCTAGTAAACTCGCCTTTATATTTAAATGGCCCGTAAATACATACTATGCCTTGGTCATTTAAATGCTGTTTTACACCCGCAAAAAAATGCTCTACAAGTTGCCAGCTTACAATATGAAAAGTATTAGCCGTGTAAATAGCATCCACTTTATCTATTGGCCACGCATTGTTTAAGTCAAGTTCAAGGGGAGCATGTAAATTGGTTAAATTAACATCGCGGTGCCATAAATTAATACCTTCATGATTAATCGCTCTGTCGCTGCTATACCATTGTAAATGCGGCAACTGCTGAGCAAAGTACACGCTGTGCTGACCTGTACCTGAGCCTATTTCGAGCACCGTTTTGGCATTCGCTAACACAGGTTTTAACTGCGCTAAAATAGGCTGTTTATTATTTTCACACGCTTGTGAGAATGGCTTGATCATTTTTACTCTCAAGGTTAAAGACTGATGCGCAACAGTAAAACAAATTTAGCGTATTTTGTCGTGCGCTAATGTACGCTTTAAAGCCAGTTAATTAATCTATACTTTTATAGCTGTACTTTACATTGAAACACCTAGTTCAAAATGTAATGATAACTATTATCAAATAACCCTTGCAATTTACCACACCAGCCTACAGATAGAGTACAAGGTTTACTTACAATAAATAATTACCAAGCGAGTGCGTAATGAGCATTCTCAGCCGCTGGTTTAATCCTTTTAAGGAAGAATATTATGACTCAGTTTAGAACAGAATCAGATAGCATGGGCGAGTTACAAGTCCCTGCTAATGCACTATATCAAGCGCAAACTCAGCGCGCTGTGAATAATTTTGCCATCAGTGGTTTAGCTATGCCTAAGCAGTTTATAACCGCCCTTGCTTACATTAAACAAGCGGCAGCGCAGAGCAACTTTGAGCTTGGGCACCTAAGCAAAACTAAAGCTAAAGCAATAGAGCAAGCATGCCAAGAAATTATTGATGGTAGCCATTATGAGCATTTCCCGGTCGATATATTTCAAACTGGCTCGGGTACTAGCTCAAATATGAATGCCAATGAAGTGATTGCCACTTTAGCAAGCCGGCTAGGCGATGAAAGCATTCATCCTAATGATGATGTAAACATGGGGCAAAGCTCTAACGATGTGATCCCTACTGCCATTGCCCTGAGCAGCGCAATAAATGTGGTGTACGAATTACTCCCTTCACTAGAAAAACTATCACAGCATTTAGAACACAAAAAAGCCGAGGTTGGCGCTATAGTAAAAACCGGCCGCACTCATTTAATGGATGCTATGCCGGTTACTTTTGGGCAAACTCTAAGTGCCTGGCAAACGCAAATTAACCATGCCGCGGCTGGTATAAGGCATAGCCTAGAGCGTGTTTGCGAACTAGCGCAAGGTGGTACCGCTGTAGGAACAGGTATTAATGCCGATCCACAATTTGCACCGCTATTTGCTAATAATCTCAGTGCCAACGTAGGTATTAGATTTACGCCTAGCAGTAACTTTTTTTACAATATTGGTTCGCAAGATGCCATTGTCGCGCTTTCAGGGCAATTAAAAGTACTTGCTGTAGCGCAAATGAAAATAGCCAACGACTTGCGCTGGATGAACTCTGGTCCATTAGCTGGTTTAGGTGAAATAGAGCTTGAAGCACTGCAACCCGGATCATCTATTATGCCCGGCAAAGTAAACCCAGTGATCCCCGAAGCGGCAGCTATGGTGAGCGCCCAAGTAATTGGTAACGACGCTACAATTACCGTTGCCGGCCAAGCAGGTAATTTTGAGCTAAATGTAATGCTGCCGGTAATTGCTTATAATATTTTACAAAGTATAGAGTTACTCGCTAATAGCGCCCAAGCACTGGGAGATAAAGCCATTGCTAGCTTTACAGTAAATCAGCTAAATATTGATAAGGCACTGGCTAAAAATCCTATTTTAGTAACCGCGCTAAATCCGGTGATCGGTTATGAAAAAGCAGCCAAAATAGCGAAACAAGCATATAAAGAAGCTCGCCCAATTATTGATGTTGCCGAGCAAGAAACTGATTTATCGCGCAGCGAGCTCGAAAAGCTACTTAACCCCAGCAAGTTAACCCAAGGCGGGCTGTAAATATTCACAGTAATTAATAACGGCTTTAATTGCTTGATAATAGAGTTTTTATTGCCGTAACAAATGCACAGTGTATGATAGTGGTGAATAATTCACCACTATCAGGATTTGTTATGCGTACACCATTGCTAGCTATATTTTTACCACTGTGTTTAACCGCTTGTTTAGATAACCCCGTAGCAGAAACAGAAAAAACAACTGCCAGCGAAGCAACAACGCCATCGCAGCAAAAACTACAACAACTGCAAAAAAGTAACAAAGCAGAATTACATGCCCCAGCCGAAAAACTATCAAATACTGCCATGAAAACAGTTACTCTTGATGACATTAAAACAGCTAAAAATGAATTAAATACGCTCATTGCTAATAAACAATGTGATAGCAGTACGCAGTGCCAAGTAGAAGCTGTAGGTAGCCGAGCATGTGGCGGCCCAAGTAGTTATATAGTGTATTCAACGACAACAGCAACAACTGAGCAAGTCACTGCATTAAGTAAAAAAATCACTACTTTTGAAAGTAACTATAATGCCCAAAATCAAATGGTCAGTATTTGCCAACATTTAACTGCGCCAAGCACGCAGTGTGTAGAAAATAAATGTGTTAAACTTGAAGGCTCAGCAGTAAGTGTATTTTAAGGATAAGGTTATGAGTTGTTTGCCATCAGCAATTAAACTATCAATTGTAAGTATTGCTACTAGTATTTTGTTACTGAGCGGCTGTGCTAGCACAACATCGTCAAGCAATGATCACGGAACGAGTTTAGCGAGTCTTAATAGTCAACTTAACGATATTGTTAGTAACAATAGCTGTACAGCTAGCTTTCAATGTAAAGTGCTTGAAGTAGGTGCGCGTGCGTGCGGTGGGCCAAGTAAGTATGCGGTGTACTCAACACTTAATACCCAACAAGAACAAGCTGAGCAGATTGCACAGCAAATAACAGCACAAGAAAACACGCTAAATAAGGCACAAGGCTTAACTGACTGCCCATCAGTGCTTGAAGTACAATCACTATGTATTAATCAGCAATGCCAACCTTTTGAAATAAAATAATGCTGCAAACAATTTAATTTCAGCGTTATCCTAAATATGGGATTAACGCTGAAATAATTACCACCATTACTAAACAAATCCCCGCCTTAATAATATAGTGCATTGGCATTTTGTTAAGCACCCAATACGCATAAATAAAACGCACAAAGTAGCTTGCCGCAGTACCAAATAATGCAAAAATTAGTAAGTAAGCAATTAAAATTATATTCACGGCAACTCGTTATTTTATCTTTTTAGTTTAAGGGCATAGCGTCTATAACATAAAACTACTTAATTTTTTTTGTATGAGCAATCAAAAGTTCTGCAACGCGTTGCTTTACTACGCGCTTATCATCACTTTGCACATCAAAACGGCTTGCAAGCTGTGCTATTTCATCGTCGTTTAAATTAAACGATAGACGCTGTCGGGTTTTTTTAGACTTTACATCCAAACCGAGTATTTTGCGGATCATATCTGAAGGTGTTAGCTCTTGATCAATCGCTTGCTTTTTTATCGACTTTTGTACTTCGCTACTTAGATCAAATGCCATTTGCGTGGCACGCACTGCCTGCTCTTGGCGTAACCACTTTTCTTTAGCATCACTCACTTAGCGTCTCCTGGAAACAAGTCAACAATGTCGGTAATTGGCCGCGTTAAGGTAAGCGATACTTCGGTTTCGCCACCATCCCAAATCTCAATATTTAAACCAAAGCCTTTATCATCAGACTCTAAACAAATCATTTCACACAGCTCACCACCTTCTTGCTCATAACGTGGAAGAGCTTGATTGCGATAGTCTTTATTATGAAAATAACACACAAATGGCGATTCGCTTTGCTGATAGCTGTTAGCTAAAAACTGCGTAAAACGCTCTGGTATATTTTGCACTGTGATATGCGTTAAAGACTCTTCATCAAAAATACGCGCAAACTGATCAAGGCCAAATATATCTTCTACTTCATCACGTTGTACTTTTATAGAAAAGTTAGCCCATTGCTCACCATCTTCTTGCTCTATTTGTAAAAATACCACTTGGCCGCTGTCACTTTCCAACACAAACTCAGTGTCACTACTGTGTTGATACTGGTAGGTTTGTATATCAATAACGCGAAGAGTTTGCCCTTTTAACCACGCTGGATAAGCAAATGAATCGATGACAGTAAACATGTCACCTTTTTTAAGCTCACTGGCATGATTAAGCTGACGCTCTGGCTCTTTTTTAGATTTGAAAAAATTAAACATAGGAAGGCTGCCTTCTAAGCAAAAAAGGTAACTAAGCTAAAGCCTGGTTACCTTTTTAAATATGAACGTAATTATTAGCTATTTTGCTTGGCTTTAATACGCGCTAAAATATCAGCACTTTTTGGACTGCTGTCGCCAATTCCGGCTTCTGCCATTTTCGCTTTTAAATCGTCGCCGTTTACATCGGCTTCAAGCTCTTTAGCTGCACCTAACTGATCTTGACGGTCTTGCTGGCGTTGCTTAATACGCTCAAGTGATTGGCGAGCCGATGTCATAGACGAGCTGTTAGTGTTTAATGTGCTGTTTACAGCCATAGTAGCTTGTTGCACGCTTTCTGTGGTTTTAACCATAGTTAGCTGGCGTTGGTTTTCTTTAATCGACTTTTCAGCTTCTTTAACTTGCTGTTTAAGCGCTACAATATGATTGCTAAAACCAGATAATACTTGTTCGTTCTCTGCTTTTTCAGCTTCAAACTCGCCAATTTTTTCTGCAATTTCTAATGCTAAAGCTTCGTTGCCTTTTTCCAGCGCTTGCCCAGCATAAGCTTCATGCTCAGCAATAGATGCATCTACAGCGCTAATTTTACGCTTAGTTTGCATTTCTTTCGCCATAACTTCTGTTAGGCTTTTTTTAGCACGGTGCAAAGCATTTTGTGCATCTGCAATTTCTTGCTCAAAAATACGGATACCGTTTTTATCTACAATTGCTTCGCCTGCTTCACGCGCGCCGCCACGTACTGCTGTAAATAATTTTTTTAAAATACTCATAATCTTAACTCCACTAAATCGCTACTAATCGTTTAAATACATGGTCACGGCTTCTAGTGCATCAATAGCATTATCGGCTAATGTCACTAGTTCGTGGGTAATGTCATCTAATGATGAATTTACCGACAGTGCGCCAAAAATCGCGTATTTATTATCGATTTTAGCAAATGCACTTAATGGAATTGGCACGTTTAAACGTAGTAATGTTTCGTTTAACTCGTTACGTAATTCCGGCTTAACTTCATCTTCGTCAAACAAGTAGCTAATGCATAATAACTGCTCTTGTGTTTGCGTAACAAAAATTGGAAGCTCATCATTTTCATCAACAATGACTTGTAATACATCTTGCTCACCTGGATTAGCAATCAAGAAAGACTCAAAGTTAGCGCCTTCTGTTTCAAAAGAAGCTAATTTTATTGAAAGTTCATTTAATTCCATGTCTCTGCCTTTTGTCGTTTGACATATTATGTCTGAGTTAAGATTCTCATGGCCGACATATTATGTCAACCATGTTTTATTAGTTTTTATACAACTCGCTTTCTATTTGCCATGCTGTACGGTAATAATCGTACAGCTGGCCAGAGCCTAACCTATTGACTTCAATATCTTTAATATGTTCGAAATAATTATTCGGAAAAATAAAACTAGCCAGTAAATATTCTTTACTGATCCACCTTGATGGTATCGGCATTGCGGTTACATCGTTGATTCGCCCACTAGCCGATTGCCCCATTTTGGTAGCTATAGTCCAGCCCCACTGTCCAAATGAAGGAATGTTTTGTTGATACTGCTCTACATATTCAAATCCAGCCGCTTTAACCGTTTTAGCAATACTTAAAAAGGCTTTTTTAGCATGATAAGGCGAAGTTGACTGCACCGCCATTGCGCCATCTGGTGCTAGTAATTGGCGTACATGATTATAAAAGTAGTCACTATACATTTTATTTAAATCGGGATGATTAGGGTC
The DNA here is from genome assembly GCF_040308685.1 of Pseudoalteromonas sp. 20-MNA-CIBAN-0454. Taxonomy (NCBI): domain Bacteria; kingdom Pseudomonadati; phylum Pseudomonadota; class Gammaproteobacteria; order Alteromonadales; family Pseudoalteromonadaceae; genus Pseudoalteromonas; species Pseudoalteromonas sp. 20-MNA-CIBAN-0454. Next base: position 80,992 of record NZ_JBEOOB010000017.1, read on the forward strand.
AGGTAAATCAATTAAAATAGTATCAAATTGCTTTGCCTGATCGAGCAACTTTTCAACTTCTAAAAAGGCATCACCAACAATAATATCTGCACGCGGATCATGCATAGATTTGCTATTAAGGCTTAACAACCGCTGGCTAATATCTTCAGGCGAAGTAAATTCAGCATCTTTATGGCCAAACAAATTAAGCAATTGCCCATCAAGGTCAATCAGGGTTACTTTGCTCACCGGCCACTTTAAAACATCTCTAAGTGCCAGCCCATCGCCACCGCCAATGATCAGTACCCGCTCATGACGGTTTGACGCCAACATAGCCGGGTAAACTAACATTGAATGATATATTTGCTCATCAACACTAGAGAACTGTAAGCGCCCATTTAAGTATAAATCGGTTATTGGCTGCGGCTGATTTTTACTTAACCGCTCGGTTAGTACCACATGTTGATATTTAGTGGCTTGAGAATAAATAACCTTGTCTTTGTATAAAACATTGCTCAAGTTATCCATCCAACTACTGCCCAATACCAATATAAACGCAAATAATACTAGTAATAACAGGTGACACGCTAATAACAGTTTGGCAAAGCGTACATAGGTGTGATACCGCCATAAAAAAGCAAGCCCAGCAATTATATTAAACAGCGCAGTCCACGCGGCTGCTTGCATTATGGGCATAGACAACATAATGCTAACCCAAATAGCCGCGCCAATTCCGGCGCCTATATAGTCGGCACCATAAATTGTTCCTGCGTTATTTTCTAAAAAACGGCCATAAACATGCTGACGAATACGCGCGATAAGCGGTATTTCCATACCAATAAACAAGCCAAGTATAAGGCCAAATACATAGGGTAAAAAACGCGACCACTCTTGTAGCTTTTGAAATACATAGCCATTGAGTACTACGTCGGGAGGTAAATTAAAAATACTCGAAAACATATGCGGCAGTGAATAGCTAACAGCAATAACGCCGGCAATGGCTAAAATACAGCCCATACCAATCAAAGCAATTATACTTTCTAGCCAAGCAAAGGCGGTAAATGCATCTTTAAACCAACGTGCTAAAAATGCGCCAATGCCCATTGCTACTATCATAGTGCCGATCATCGCATAAATAGCGCTTTCTACTGAGCCAAGTACCCGCCCCGCATAATGAGACAGTAAGTATTCATAAATAAGGCCACACCCTGCGAGTACGGCCATAACGGTAATAAGTAAAATATCGTGCCCAAGTAAACTAAATTTACTTGGGCTTTTTATAGTTGATGACACTCGATTATGCGCCTAATAGTGTTGCCATAGTTATACCTACCGCAAATGATAACGCTGCAGAAATAGCGGCTACACCCACATTTTTTTGACGGTTCACTTCATCTGAAATATCACAGCCAGATAAAATTATTTTAATTGTCACTAAGTGCAAAATAATAAATACCAGTAAACTAACTACTGCACTTATAGCCCAGTACAACAAACTCGCATTAATATTATCGGCTACATAAGGCGCAATCCCCGTTGCTGCGGTAATGGCTAATGCGCTGCCAATTAAAAAACCGGCATAACGAATACCCACGGCTAAGTTGCCATCAATAATTGCTTGTTGTAAGCAATCACCACTTTTATTGGTGCGCTTAAACAGCTGTACGCGATATTGGCTCACTAACAACAGCACTAGGCTGCCAATAACAAAAGCAGCAACCACAATTGGTAAACCATGCCAACCGTCGGTAGCCACCCACAGCAATGCCGAGCGAATTACAATGGCGACACTAACAACGTGGCCAAAGTCGATAACAGCCGCAGTCACGTTACCTTTAACTATTTCGCTATGTAAGCTCACTTTACGCAGCGCAACTTTATCTTGAAAGAAATGCCCAAGCTTAATAAGTAAAATAGCCAGTGCACCATAGCCCAACATTTGCAGAGCTTCTTGCTGTAATGACACTGCAAAAGCACCGCTGCTTACACCTGTAAGCACAATCGCCAATGCAACTAAACCCGCAGCAAAACTAATACCAAATGCAAAGTTATCACGCTCAGTAATTTCATCATTAGCATGCAGGTTAGATACCCAACCCTTAATATATTTAAGACTCACAAACAGCAAAACAATAATTGCAAAATCAATCGCCAGCGCTTGTAGTGACCACATTGTTATTCCATTAAATTCATACATATTACTCTAACTCCAACTTTATTCTTTTACTTACCACGGCTCACGCCACGAGAGGTTCTACTACCGCTGTTACGAACTGAGCCCGAGTTATTGCTATAACTACTCGAACGAGAATAACTACTGCGACTTTTAGGTGGTGTGTAGCTACTTCGGCTTAAGCCTGACGCCCCCGTTTTTTTGCTCGCATAAGGGCTAGTAAACTGCTTACCTTGGCGTTGATATGATTGACGCGTACGTGTTTCTAGCGTGCTCTGCGCTTTAATTTGTTTTGGGCTTGAGTAGCGCGTGCGGCCGTAATCGTTGTAATAACTATATTTACGACCTCGGCTCCAGCTACCATATTCAACACGATTGAATACATCCCCTAAAATACGATACATACCGTACCATTGCCAAAAGCTAGTACCATTGCTGTTAGATTGCCAGTTACCATAATTAGGATTACCCACCATTTGGTTACCAACTCCAGCGCCTTCAGCTTGCTGACTAATAGCACCAATACGCGCTAAATTACCTTTAGACATATCCGCAAGCATATTAATAGGATCGGTTAACGCATCTGAAAATAACGTAGGCTTTGCAGCTTCGCGCAATAAGTCAATACTGTGCAAAGTATCTTCGTAAGGAGGAATAAGGTAGGTGCCCTTAATATCTTTAAGTCGCTGTGCTAAACCACTATAAAGTGCACCTTGACGAGTGGCGTCAAGGGTAATGACATCAACAACTTTTGAAAGTTCTGGTTGCTGATTTTTAAGCTGAACACCGTATTCTTTAAGTAATAATGCATTACGCAAACTACCATTATCAAGCGCAGTACCTAGCTGTGATAGCTCAACCTCCGCTTTTTTAATCGATTCTTGAATTGTTTTTTGCAGTTGCTCTTCTTTAGATTGGCAACCCATAAGCACCGCAAACAAACAAAACAGGCTGAGAAGTTTCCAAGCTTTAATATTTGACATTCATGTCACCTGATTTACTGAATTAACCTCAGTAGTTTTACACAGGTCACTTATTAAACCAACAGTGAAGTTGCAACAAAATGATTTTAAAAATGAATTTCTAGCTTGAGAATACAACGACTCGTTAAAGGCTACAGTCTCCTTGAGCTATTTTTGATGCTCTTTATCGTCGGGTGTCGCTACGCTCGCCCGACCTACGTGGGAGATTTGTGTACATCACTCACCCATCTTCACTTTTCTGCAGACGTAAAAAAGCCCGAATCGTTAAATTCGGGCCTTCTACAATTTGGAACCTGGTAATCTCGTAGTGCCCACAGCGGTAGAAAGTCACAGTGTAAATACCCCACATTCATTGGCTAGTGGTGATGTTTTTATGATTTGAGTGTCGGGTGTCGCTACGCTCGCCCAACCTACGCGGGAGACTTGTGTACATTATTCGTGAGCGTCTAGCGAACTACACCTATGTTTTAAAATTCCAGGGTAACAAGCTGTCGATATCGGGCTCAGGCTGGCACAGTTCATCAAGGCAAGCACAGATGTAATTAAATGGGATTAGACCATTTATCTTGGCGGTTTCCACAATGCTGTAAAGGGTGGCACTAGCATGGGCACCGTTAGCCGTTTGGCTAAATAACCAATTCTTTCGGCCTATCACAAACGGTTTTACCGCGCGTTCTGCTCTATTATTATCGATGCTAAGTCGGCCATCATCAACATAGCGTATGAGCTTGTGCCATTGATTTGCCAGGTAATTAGCTGCCTCTATCAGTTTGCTGTTCCCCACTAAATTTGGCTGATCCTGCTCAAGCCATATTTTTAGCTTGCTAAGAATAGGCAGGCTAACCTCTTGTCTTGCCGTATATTTGTCATCCACACTTTTATCTTTGATGCGTGACTCAACGCCGTACAGTTTTTGGATAAGGCTCAATACCACATCCACTTTGCCGGTTTTGTTTTTACCTTGTAGCTTTTTCGCGTCGATAAATTTACGACGAGCATGCGCCCAGCAGCCGATTAAGGTTGCCTCTGTTCTGGCATAGGCTTGATAGCCATCCACGTGCAAGTACCCTTGATATCCATCAAGATAATTGACCACGCAGGCGGCCGCGCGACTATTGTGGAAGTCGTAAAGTACGATATTAGGGATAGGATTATTCGGGTCTGGTGAATCTCGACCCGAGCAATACACCCACATGTAACTGTTTACTTTGTCCGATTTCACCACCTTTAATGGCGTTTCATCGGCAAACAGCGTGGGTTGCCTTAACAGCTCGGCTTTAAGCCGTTCAACTAATGGCGCGAAGAGTGTGGCTGATTTGTCTATCCAGCTGCTCATGGTCTGTCGACTGAGTTCAATACCGTATTGCTTAAACATCGCTTCCTGGCGATACAGCGGTAACCCGTATTGGTATTTACTGGTGATAAGCTGACTGAGCAAACTGCTGGTTGCAATGCCTTTGTTGATGGGCATGGCAGGCATTGAGGCTTGTTTAATCTGTGTCTGAGTTGAGGATTTATCACAGTGACGGCAGGCGTATTTAGGCCTAATATGCTCAATCACTTTGATTTTAGCGGGTATGAACTCAAGCTTTTCTGACTTATCTTCACCCATT